>JACVRP010000149.1 GCA_014534385.1 Cyanobacteria bacterium Co-bin13 | reverse complement strand
GCCATGGAAAACTCGCCTGCCAAAGTCAATCTGCTAGAGCGATTGGTCGGCAGCGTGAACGAAAACACAGCCCATACCGGCGTGCTGGAGCGCCTGCTGCAGGCTGTTTCCCCCGAGAACCCGCAGCCCGCGCTAGCCGTGCTAGCTGCGGCAGTAGAAACGACTCAGAGCCTGAGCAGCGGCTACAGCGCGTCTAAAACTCGAACCTTCCTCGCTTTGGCCGACTACTACACTGAGTTGGGGCAGCCCGACCAGAACCGCCAAGTTTTAGCCGAGGCCCTGTCGGCGAGCATGTCAATTCTTGGCGCTGAGTTTCAAACGCTGGCCTTGAGTGCGATCGCAGATGCCTATATCCAGATTGATCAGGTAGAGACAGCGCTGCCCCTGCTGGCACAAGCGCTGGAGTCTGTCCCAGTCTTTCCTACCGAACCCTACCGTCAGACAGCGGCCCTAGAGCGGATTGCCGGCTTATACGCCCAAATCAATCAGCCCGATCTGGCGCTGCAGGCCATTCGCATGATTCCGGTGCCAGGCCATATGTCCAACGCAATTCTCAGTGTTGTAGACCAGTATGGTAGGGCTGGGCAGACCGATCGCGCTTTAGAAGTCGCCCAAACCATTCAGCCAAATACGCAAAAAGCCGTAGCCCTGGCCATTCTCGCCGGTCGGCTCACGGCGCAGCAGCCCCAACGAGCTACCCAGATCTATACCCAGGCTGTTGCACTGGCCACTGCGGGGCAAGATGCAGACTCAACCCTGGCGAGGGTAGCGCAGCGCTACGTTGAAGCGGGGGGCCTAGTCGTGGCCGCAGGCGGCACCCTTCAGACGATCAGAGACCCACTCGTCAAGGCTCCAGCCTTGGGTGCGATCGCACTGCTCCACGCCAAGGCCGGGCAGGAAGACGAAGCTGACCTTCGCCTTGACCAGGTGCTTGAGGCCCTAACGGCCATTCCCGAGGAAGGCAACCGCAGCGGCGTACGGCAGCAGCTCATTGATCAGTCTGCTCAGAGCGGGCGCTACGACTATGCCCTGAGAATTGCTCAAACGATTCAGCCCGGAGACGAAGCGCCGTTTGAGCGAGTCAATGTCTTGACTCAGCTAGCAGAGCAGGCGATTAGTCAAAACCGCTATGATGCCGCCCTACAGCTCGCCGAGCAGATTCCGCCCAGCTTTGTGAGCTGGCGCGAGCGCCTGTTTCCACAGATTGCAGGCGGATTTGTGCAGTCAGGTGAGTTTGATCGGGCCCTTGCGATCGCCCAGCCAGATACCCTTAATCTCAGTTTGCAGCCGCGTACCCTGGCGGCGATGGCGGCCCAGTTCGCGCGGCTAGGACAGTCTGGGCAGGCGACAGCGCTGTTTAGTCAGGCGACGCAGCTTGCCAACGAAATTACCGATGCCTACACGAGAGTTGAGGTTCTAGGTGCGATCGCACTGGCCCACCTGGCAGCCGGACAGCCCGAATCGGCCACCCAACTGCTTGACCAAGCAATTGCGGCAGCTCAATTGATAGAAGGCTCCAGCCGCTCCCTCAGCCTGCAAACGGTCGCCGATCAGCTGCTCTTTGCCAATCACTATCAGGCGGCGCTTCAGGTTGCCCAAGCCATTCCAGAAACCCCTGAACGGCCTCATAAGCTCAATGATGTGATCGAAAAGGCACTTGCCGCCGGAGACCTGACAACAGTTCTCACTGTTTCAAATCAGCTAGAGGATCCAGCCGTGAAAACGCGCTGGCTAGTGGCCGCTGCCGATCGCCACATCTATCTAGGACGACCAGAAGCCGCCCAGGAAGTGCTCAATCAAGCCTTCCAAACGACTCGCACTATCCCAGGAGAGGAGTCACAAACCATCACGGTTCGAGGTGGGGAGGATCCCCTTATCTTTGATGACAACGCGGATCGGGGCAGCTTTTTGGGTGCGATCGCGCTGAGATATGCCCAGCTTGGCCAACGCCCTCAGGCCGAACAAGTTGTTCAAGCACTAGAGAGTGAGGCGCTGCGGCAGCAGGTACTCCAGCAGATGGCCTGTTACCGCTAATGCTTCAAGGCTGTTGGCAAAGCCTGCTAAGTATAGAACGGGTATCAGCAGCTTTAGCAGCGGCTTCCCAGGGAAAAGCTATAGGGGTTCCCCATCTCCCGCAATATGAATCTGTAATTTCTCCGGCCCCTTAATAAAGACGGGATTATCAAGAAGCTAATAAGAAGTGCGCGTTCTCGATCCTGCCCGATCCCCTTCATGAAGAGAAGATAATGCAGTGGGCTGTGTGATCCCACGGCAAACGGCGTTTCCACCAAACTAGGAAACGCTTTAAACAGGGTAGTATCTTTCTGCAGGTGAAAACGGGCAAACTCCAGCGGGGAAAAAATTAGAATTGGCAGCGCACTCCTTTAGCTATTACGGGTTCTTCTTTCTAGGACTGATTCTGATCCGCTACTTACTCATTTCAGGGTTAACTTACTGCGTCTTCTATCTACCCCCAAAACAGTCTTTTGCGCTTCGACAAGGGCGACGACTTCCGCCCACGGCAGCTTCAATTCAGCGAGATATTGGGCTGTCCCTACTTGCAGCTGTCGTTTTTGCCCTCGCCTCTGCTCTGGTTATGAAAGCATACGAGCAGGGTTTGACCCTCTTATATATCGATGTGGGTCAGTATGGTGCCTGGTATCTAGGAATTAGCTTTTTTGCGACTCTCTTTTTGCAGGATACCTACTTTTACTTTCTCCATCGGGCCTTCCACCATCCCAAGGTTTTTAGGTGGGCCCACAGCGGCCACCATCGCTCAGTTATTTCGACGCCGTGGACCTCTTTCGCCTTTGATCTGCCTGAGGCCCTCACGCAAGCCCTTTTCTTTGTGGCGATCGTTTTCATTCTGCCGCTCCATCTGGTCACTGTGCTTGCCATACTGCTGACGATGACAGTGTGGGCGGTTTGGAATCATCTTGGATTTACCATCACCTCGTCATTTTTCTTGAGCCAATGGTTGGGAAAGTGGCTAATCGGCCCCGGTCATCATGGCCTCCATCACCGCAGGCACTCGCAGCATTTTGGGCTGTACTTTACTTTTTGGGATAGGCTGCTGGGCACCCAAAATCTGGATAGGGAGTAACCCTGTTACGGTTCTTAACCCAGCAAGGAAGACGTCGGCCTGTTTATATTTTCCTAAGCATAAGCAGTAGACAAATGGCTCATTAGCTGCATCTTCCTAAAAACGCTCCAGCATACCCCAAAGCTAAGGTGTTTTTAGTTTCTATTGAACTTTACTTAACCCTGGCTTTACCCGTAATTGAGGTAAGCATGAGAGCATTGACCGGGGCGAAAGAAATGCCCGTCTGTGTTCTCTAAATCGTCTTTCTTCCTCTGTATGGCTTTATGTGGATTGTCAGGTTCATGGCTGAACCGGGCTTTAGCTAGCCGTTTTTTGACAGCGGCAGCCTGTCTTTTCTGTTTTTGGGGTCAAGGGGTTCAGCCTGCCCGTGCAGAAACTGAAAGAATCATTATTGAGATGTCTGTCTATGGCCAAATGCTGCCCGGTGATTTAGCGATCCAGGCAGAGTTAATGGCGAGCGATTCGATCAATCGCTATTTCAGCCAGAGCGCTAGCCCATCAGAGGTTGAGGTGGTGGTAGTAGGGGATCGGCATGGTGAAATTGTTCCCATTCTCACTACGGCGGTCTCTCGCACCCAGTGGCAGGAAAACCCCCGAGTGAGCGCCTGGGCCCGGTATTACAATGCCTCCCACGCGCTGCTTCAGCGCCACGAGGAATCAGAGGAGACGATCGTCGCTAGAAGCTCGGGTAGGTCAGGCAGCACCAGCCCGGTGAGTATCAGTTCGCTAGGCCAGTCGGCTCAGATTGATGCAGCCTTTGACCGGGGCCACCTGACTGGGGTAGCCGCCCAGCCCTACCTCAGCTATTTAGATTGATTCTGCTTGATGCAGCCGAGAGATTAATAGCCGCTTAGCGTAGCCGCTTATTAACAGGCTCACCTTCAGAATTCCTTGGATTTAGAAACGTAGTGCTGCGTAAGTAGTTCAGTTTTGGAACTGAATCTGTTTGCTGTGCGCTGACTCAAAGCAAGCGGGTAATCCGTTTCTAATTTGTGTTGTCAGCAGGTTCGAAGACAACGGGTTTAAACATGAGAGGAGAGTGCAAGTGATTCACGATAATGGTAGTAGTAATCGGTCAAACAACCGCTCTTTTGAGGACGTACTGCGGGCTCGGATGTCTCGCCGCAACGTGCTCGCTCGGGGAGCTGCTCTTTCGGCCACTGGCTTTTTAGCAGCTCTGGCTGGCAACAAGGCGCTGGTGCAGGCTGCCGCTGCCGCAACCGCGCCGCAGGCTGGTCAGGCGGGTGCCGGGGCAGGTACTGCGATCGCACAGGCAGGCAGCCGCCTATTCAACTTCCCAGCCGTACCCGCTGCTAATGCTGCCGGTCCTGTGCCCACCATCTCGTCGGCCTATCAGTACGAGGTGTTAATCCCCTGGGGCACCCCCATTCAGCCCGGTGGCCCTGAGTATACGGGCGACCCCAACAGCCGCCCCACAGCGGCTCAGCAGACCCAGCAGGTGGGTATTGGCCACGACGGTATGTGGTTTTTCCCCATCGGCAATGGCAACGACCACGGCATGCTGGCCATCAACCACGAGTACGGCACCAATCCCCACATCCTGGGCAAGCTGGCCCCCACCAGCCTCGAAGATGTGCGCCTCTCTCAGCACGCCCACGGGGTGGCCGTTGTTGAGATCAAAAAGACCAATGGCAAGTGGCAGGTCGTCAGCAGTAAAAATGCTCGCCGCATCCACGGCAATACGCCCGTCACCTTCAGCGGTCCTGCTGCCAACAGCCCTCTACTGCGGACGTCAGCCGGCAACGCTCCCCTGGGCACCCTAAACAACTGCGCCAACGGCTACACCCCCTGGGGCACCTACCTCACCTGTGAGGAAAACTTCAACGGCTATTTTGGCGCGACCGGCGATTGGACTCCGACCGAGGCCCAGCGGCGCTATGGCTTTGCTGCCGCCGGATTTGGCTATGGCTGGCACCTGTTTGATCCGCGCTTTGACCTTTCTAACCCCAGCTACAGAAACGAAGAGAACCGCTTTGGCTGGGTAGTCGAGATTGACCCGATGGACAGCTCCCAAACGCCGGTCAAGCGCACGGCACTGGGCCGCATCAAACACGAAAATGCTGAGCTGGTGATCGGCAGGGGCGGTCGTGCCGTAGTCTATATGGGCGATGATGAGCGCTTTGACTACATCTACAAGTTCGTGTCAGACAGCAACTGGCGGTCGATGCGGGCTCGCGGCATCAGCCCACTGGACCAGGGCAAGCTCTATGTGGCTAAGTTTAACGACAACGGTACCGGCAACTGGATCGAGTTGACCATCAACAACCCGGCGTTGAGGGCTAAGTTTAACAACCAGGCCGAGGTGCTGACCTACACCCGACTGGCTGCCGATGCCGTCGGCGCGACGAAGATGGATCGTCCGGAGTGGATCGCGACTGCTAGCAATGAGGATGTCTACTGCACCCTCACAAACAACACAGCGCGCACTGCCGACAACACCAATGCCCCTAACCCCCTAGGGCCTAACCCCTGGGGCCACATTATCAAGTGGCGCGACAGCGACCAGCATGTGGGCACCACCTTCCGGTGGGATATCTTCGTCCTGGCTCAAGACACCCACAACACGGATCAGAGCGCCTTTGGCAGCCCCGATGGTCTCTGGGGAGATACCGATGGCCGTCTGTTTATTCAGACCGATGGCACCCAGCCGACCGTCAACGGGGTGCGGCTCAATGACCAGATGCTGGTGGCCGACACCAACACAGGTGAGATTCGCCGCATCTTCTCCGGGGTAACGGGCTGTGAGGTAACTGGCGTCACGGTCACCCCTGACCGTCGCACCATGTTTGTCAACCTCCAGCATCCGGGGGATGGCGACCCAACCGTGACAAACTTCCCGGCACCTACCGGCAGCGGCAGGGTTCCTCGGGATGCGACCATCGTGATCACGAAGAAGGATGGCGGCATCATCGGTTCGTAAGGGCCGAATCCTAAATGCCGGTTTTTTAAGTCAATATAGCGGGTAACCTCTGACTGGATATTCTGGGCGGCAGCTAATGCGCCCAGAGTATCTGGCTCAGACTTGTCAGTTTTGAGGATGCGATCGCATGCAAACCCCCTCTTGGACCATTTCTGCCTGGCGGCAGCTCAAGCGAGGAGAAATCACCTGTGAAGGCGCGCTCAAGCTGCTGTGCAACGAGCAGGGCAGCCTCAACCTGGCGCTGCTAGATGAAGAGGTTTGCAGCCGCTTCTTCCAGCTGTTTCCGGGGCAGACGCTGCCGCCAGTAATTCCCCTGTTGCTGTGGCAAAACTGCTTTTACCTGGGCAGCCCGGTCGCCATTTCCGAGGAAACGGTGCAGCAGCTGTGCGATCGCAGCCTCAGCGACATTCGCATCGTTCCCATCACCGCCAAGAGCTATCGCGCCTGGCACCACGGCCGCTCGCTCGACATGAGCCAAATCCACGCCAACCCGCTCCTAGATCCCCTCACCGGGGAGCAGATGCAGGAAGACGTGGGGGAAACCACAGAAATCTTTCTAGCCAAAGCCGAAGGCCAGCTAGAGCGGATCAAAGCCATTATCTCCAGCGCCCTGCGACACCGAGCCAGCGACATTCACATGGAGCCTACCGAGGGCGGCCTGCGGGTGCGCTACCGCATTGATGGAGTATTGCGCAACATCACCACACTGCCACTAGACATTGGTCGGCGGGTGGTGGTCGCCTTAAAAGTCATGGCCAGCATGGACATTGCCGACAGCCGTCGCCCCCAAGATGGCCGGATCGGTGAGCAGTACGCCCTAGTGGGCCAAGATGGGGACTTGGATATGGACATGCGGGTTAGCACCCTGCCCTGCGTCGGCGGCGAGAAGGCCGTCGTCCGGCTGCTGCCCCGCCAAAATCCCTTTTCCACCGTCGATAGGCTAGGCTTTCCGCCCAAGGCGCTAGCAACTTACAAAACCTGGCTGCAGCAGCCCCAGGGCCTGATTATCTTCACGGGCCCCACCGGCTCCGGCAAAACCAGCACCCTCTACACCAGCCTGCAGGAAATTGCCACCGAAGATGTCAATGTAGTGACCGTGGAAGACCCCGTAGAGTACGTGCTGCCCTGCATCACCCAAACCCAGGTCAACGAGGCCGCAGGCATGACCTTTGCCGCTGGGCTGCGGGCCATCCTGCGGCAAGACCCTGACATCATCATGGTCGGGGAAGTGCGAGATCATGCTACTGCCGAGACCGCAGTTCGGGCAGCTCTAACCGGGCACCTGGTCTTTACCACCCTGCACACCAACGATGCCGTCGGGGCCATTCCCCGCATCAAAGATATTGGCCCCGACACCGGCTTAATTAGCGATGCACTGCTGGGCGTGGTAGCCCAGCGGCTGGTGCGCCGAGTGTGCCCCCACTGCACTGAACCGGCTAGCCCCAACCCACAGGGAATTAAGCTCTTGGGGCTCGACAAAAAACAGATCGCCCAGGCCAACTGGCAGCAGGGCAAGGGTTGCAGCCACTGTTTTCAGTCGGGCTACCTGGGCCGAGAAGCGATTGTTGAATTGCTAGAGGTAGACGATCGCATTCGCGAAATTATGTACGACGGCACCATGACTCAGCTCCACCGCCACCTGCACAAAGTAGGCTTTATGTCTTTCCGTAATGCTGCCGTTGAGAAGATATTGTCGGGCATAACCACCGTTGAAGAGGTGCTCAGAGTGCTGCCTCGCAGTGCCCTGATTCGACATTCAAGCAGCGATTCTGACTACATTCAGCTTTTGCCCAATACCCCAGAGACGCCAGCGATTGCTGCCACCTAACCCGGAGCGTGCTGGGGTGCTATAGCACAGCTTTTAGGCCCCGGCTACTAACTCTAAAAAGCAATAAAAAACAGTTCTCTTGGGAAAAGGTAGGGATATTTTCCTTGGGCGGCTTCGGTTTTTAGGATCTGGTGAAAGCTGTTTTTTAATGTGGGCGAATAAAAAACGGTTGGCCCAAAATCTAAGGTTGAAATGAGAAAAACAGACTAGGTATGGCAAAAAGCACATTTCCAGTCTTTTTTCTATAGTTTCGTGGTAGCTCATCTAGCCGTTCACAAAAGCTTCATAGAAGGGGGGCCTATCACCCGGTTTGAGGTGATAAGAAATACCTTGGTTTTTGAAGCAGATGCTCTAGACTGCTTGCATAAATCTCACAGTGTTCCTTACTGGATGCATTTATGAAGCACATCGCTCTAGCTGCTGTGGCAGCCCTAGGT
>JACVRP010000193.1 GCA_014534385.1 Cyanobacteria bacterium Co-bin13 | reverse complement strand
GCAATCGGCTGACCGATGCGAATCGTCAGCGGCGTGGGGCGAGGCCATTTCGACTGTTTGAAAATCAGGTGAGTTCCCCAGATGCTTACGGGCAGCAGGGGAGTCTGAGTCTTGGCGGCAATCAGAGCTGCACCCAACTTAGGCGCGGGAATGCGGCCATTGGCAGTGCGCGTACCCTGCAGGAAAATGCCCACAGCCCAGCCCTGGTCGAGCTGCTTCATCGCCTCCCGCAGGGCGCTGCGATCGGCGCTACCGCGCTTGACCGGGTAGGCCCCATAGAGCCGAATCGCTGGGCTCAAAACCGGCACCCGAAACAGCTCCTCTTTAGCCATGTAGGACACCGGACGGCGCACGCAGCTTGATAAAATCGGCGGGTCAAAATCGCTGGCGTGGTTGGCCACCACCACCAGCTTGCCCTGTCGGGGGACATGGTTAGCTCCATAGATGCGGCTACGAAAGTAGACGTGCAGCATGGGGCTGACCACCGACCATTTAAACAGGTGGTAAAGCAGCAGACTGGTCAGCGGTTCACGCGATCGAGCCATAACACTGCCTACCCAGCTACCGCTTCCAGCTGGGCCAGGGTGCCCACGTTTACCAGATCTAGATCCTTGCAGGTGCGCTTGATCAGTCCGGTCAACACATTGCCAGGGCCGACCTCCATCACCCGCTCAATGCCTTCCTGCGGCAGCTGCAAAGAAATCTCGCGCCACCGCACCGATCCGGTCATTTGCTGAGCCAGCCGCTCCTTGAGCACCTGGGGGTCAACGCTGGGTGTGGGATCAACGTTAGAGAGTACCGGCACCTGTGCCGGCTGAAACGCGGCTGGTGCTAAAACAGCCTGAAACTCTGAGGCGGCCTCTGCCATCAACGGCGAGTGAAAGGCCCCACTGACGTTGAGCTTGACTCCCCGCTTGGCCTTGACCCCAGCCAGCACGGCATCCACCGCTGCAGGCGTACCTGAGATAACAACCTGGCCAGAATTGTTGTCATTTGCCAGCACCACATCGGGCGTGGCCTCCAGCTTGGCCATCAGCTCCTCCCGGTCAAAGCCAATTAGAGCAGCCATCATCCCGTCTGAAGCCTGAGACATGAGCTCGGCCCGGCGCTTGACCAGCCCCAGTCCCGTCTCAAAGTCGTAAACGCCAGCAGCATAGAGCGCCACGTATTCTCCCAGGCTGTGCCCGGCTACCCGGTCAGGCTGATGTCCTCGCTCTTTGAGCAAATCCACCAGCAAGCTCTCAACCACGTACAGGCAGGGCTGTGTATAGAGCGTATTAGAAACCTTGTCCTCCGGGCTTTGAATTGTATCGAGGACTGACCAGCCCAGCAGGGTACTTGCCGCTTCAAATCTAGCCTTTGCCCCCGGCAACTCCAGCAAATCTACGCCCATACCGACGGCTTGCGACCCTTGCCCAGGAAATACCCATGCTGTCTTTGTCATGTCAAACTCACCCTAGCCTGAACGAATGTTGTGCAGAGAATTCCTCTATAGGAGGACTCTCAAAGTTGGGCGCAGACCTTCATGCTTGGGAAGGTCGGTACTCGGGCTAGTCCTACAGTTTGGAGCTAGCGAATCAGAGCATCCCAATAGTCCACTTTCTCATAAAGCGGAGAAGTCGGGGCACAGCCGTGCAGTTAGAGGCTGCCCGGATTGCTGTGAAAATGGGCCAAATGACGGGCTGCAATAAAAACTGAAAGAACTGGCGTCAGGCCCTTGAGAAGGGCGCAGTTAAAAAGGGCGCAGGGGTCTGCGCCCTTACCAGAAGGGTTTTCCAGTAAAGCATTTTCAGGTCAATAGGAAAAATTAGTTGGCGTTGCCCCATTTAAAAATGGCGGCACCCCAGGTTAAACCGGCCCCAAAGCCCGAGGTAGCAATGATATCTCCAGGCTTGATTTTGCCTGCCCTGACGGTTTCATCTAAAGCCAGGGGGATAGAGGCGGCTGAGGTATTGCCGTGCTCAGCCATGTTGCTGACAACCCGCTCTGAAGGCACCTTAAGCCGATTTGCCACAGCATCTAGGATGCGCTGGTTCGCCTGGTGCAGCAGCAGCCAGTCGATATTTTCGGCTGTCAGGTTGGCCCGAAAGAGCGCTTTTTCAATGACTTCAGGGACGCGGCTGACGGCAAACTTGTAAACTTCCCGGCCATTCATGGTGATAGGCTGGAACGTGCCCTGCTGCACTGTTACGCCATCCATCAGGGACTGCGGTTGGGGGGCGTAGGACAGATTCAGGCAGCTATTCATAGAACCATCGCTGCAGAGCTCAAAGCCCAGCAGCCGATCGCGATCGCAACCCTGCAGCACCACTGCCCCCGCCCCATCGCCAAACAAGACGCAGGTACGCCGATCGCTCCAGTCCACCCAGCGGGAAAGAATGTCTGCGCCAATCACCAGAATGTTTTGGTAAGTTCCGGTGCGAATGAACTGAGAGGCCGTTACCAGCGCAAAGACAAAGCCTGAGCAGGCTGCAGTCAGGTCAAAGGCAGCCGCATGGACAGCGCCTATCTCTGCCTGAACCCGAGAGGCCGTGCCAAACAGATCATCCGGCGTTGAGGTTGCCAACACAATGAGCTGGATATCGGTGGGAGCTAGGCCCGCCATTGCGATCGCATTGCGGCCAGCTTCGGCGGCTAGCGATCGCACAGATTCCTCAGCTGCCGCTAAATTGCGGCTGCGAATGCCGGTGCGGCTAGCAATCCACTCATCATCGGTCTCAACCAATCGGCTCAGGTCATCGTTGGTCAGTCGGGCTGACAGGCGCGCCGAACCGCTGCCGACCACTGCGACTCCCGTCTTAGGCTGATTTAACATTTACTCTCCATCCACGGCTGGCGTAGCCACTTTCTGGTACTGGGTCTTAATGCGCTCCAGCACCTGATTGTCAACGGCCTCTTTAGCCAGCCGGATAGCGTTAAAGATAGAAGGCGCATGGGAGCTGCCGTGGCTGATGACGGCGATCCCGGCGACTCCAAGCAGCAGAGCACCGCCATGCTCAGCATGGTCAACCCGCTGCTTAATGCGGCGCAGGTTGGGCTTTAAGATTGAGGCCCCTACCTTACCGCGAACTCCCTGCGGCAGCTCTTCTCGCAAAATTTGCAGAATCGCTTCACCCACAGCCTCAGCAAACTTCAGCAGTACGTTCCCCGCGAATCCGTCGCAGACCACGACATCGAAGTCCCCAGTGAGCACATCTCTGCCCTCAGCGTTGCCTCGAAAGGGCACAAAGGGATTGTCGGTCAACAGCTGGTGCGCTCGAACCGCCAGATCGTTGCCTTTACTAGGCTCTTCCCCAATATTGAGCAGGCCTACCTGCGGACTTTCTACCCCCAAAACGTAGCGGGAATAAATTGTCCCCATCACCGCAAACTGCTCTAGAAACTTAGGCCGACAGTCTACGTTGGCCCCAACATCTAGAATCAGCACGGATTTATCCGCAACCACCGTGGGAAACACAGCCCCGATAGCAGGACGGTCAATGCCCTTGAGACGCCCTAGCCGCAGCAAAGCTGCCGCCATTGCTGCCCCAGAGTGACCAGCAGAGACAACGGCATCGGCCCGCTTCTGCTTAACCAAATCCATAGATACATTGATCGATGCCTGAGGCTTGCGGCGAAGGGCCCCTAGCGGTTCTTCGTGCATTTCCACAGTGCCTTCGGAGGGCACGATTTCAATGCCGTCTAAATTCCCTAGCTGGGGGGTAGATGCTTTGATCTGCTCTGGATCGCCAACCAAAAGAATATCGACCCCTAACTCCGCCCTTGCCCTGATGGCACCTGCGACGATTTCAGCGGGTGCAAAATCCCCGCCCATCGCATCAACCGCGATTCGCGCCCGAGTTGATCCCATCGACAAAATCTGTAAAAACCTTAAAAAATTCTAGCAGACTACTCTTCACCCGGTTCCACGATTCGCTGGAACAGGTATCCGGTGCCCCGAGCCGTCAAAATCAGCTCAGGATTGCTGGGATCATCCTCCAGCTTGGCTCGCAGCCGAGAAATGTGGACATCCACAACCCGCGTATCTACATGACGCTCAGGCGTATAGCCCCAAACTTCCTGCAGAATTTCTGAGCGGGAAAACGGCTCGCCCGAGCGGCTCACCAGCAGCTCCAGCAGGCTAAACTCCATGCCAGTCAGCCGAATGCGCTCATCTCCCTTGTAAACCTGCCGCTTGTTGGTATCAATCCGGATAGTGTTGACGGTGATCACGCCAGAACTGGGAATACCGGAAGTACCCGTCTTTTCAACCCGCCGCAAAACGGAGCGAATACGAGCTTCTAGCTCTTTGGGCGAAAACGGCTTGACAACGTAGTCATCGGCTCCTAGCTCTAGACCCGTAATCCGGTCGGCGACGTCCCCTAGAGCGGTCAGCATGATGATAGGGATGTCTGACTCTTTGCGCAGCTCCTGGCAGACACCATAGCCATCCAGCTTAGGCATCATCACGTCTAGAACAACCAGATCCGGATGGGTCGTCCGAAAAGTCTCAATGGCCTCTTCACCGTCTGCAGCGGTAACCACGTCGTATCCAATCATGGAGAGACGGGTCTCTAAAATCCTGCGGATACTGGCTTCATCATCAACGACCAGGATCTTTTCTTTGTTACTTTCCAAGTGCCGCAAAGCTCCCTATCAACGCCATACTTAATCAATAAACTCAACCTTAAATAATTAACTTTTGAGAGCCAGATATTAAATATTACGCCATAGCATCTCCGATTGAACCAGCGGGGATCTCGAACAGACGTCCTTTTCAGGGTTTTTTAAGAATTGCATCTGGATTTAGGAAACCCTTGCTTTCTTAATCTAAAGCAATAAACAGAAATCGCCGATCATCGTCACCTGCCTAATCTGCCCTTCATTGCTAAAGACAGTTTTCCCAGATGGGGGAGGCATATCGACAAAGCCAGGAACTGGCTACCCTGAGATTACTGAATTTATTGCTTTAGTCAGAAAGCTTAGAGCAAGGACAATCAGCCCCATGTGAGGGCTGAGTAAGCTTTCTGACTTGCCTCTATCCCATAGGCCGTGGTGACGGCTGATCTTCGATTTAACTTCTTGATCTCCTTTTTTAAGCTTCTGCTCGTTTGGTTCTATGCCCAAATCACGCTCTATTTATGTCTGTAATGAATGTGGCGCTGAATCCCCCCAGTACTTTGGTAAGTGCGCCGTTTGCGGCAGCTGGAACTCGCTGGTAGAGCAGGTAGTTGCTCCCCCCGCTGCAGGTCCTGCTCGGCTGCCAGGGCGCACCTCTGGTAAAAAGCCAGCTCACAGTGGAGAAACTAGCGGCAAACCCCGGCTAGCAATGACCCTAAACCAGATTGAGGACCATCCTCAGGCTCGACTGGCTTCGGGTTATCGAGAGCTGGATCGGGTGTTGGGTGGCGGCATTGTGCCCGGATCGCTGGTGCTTGTAGGCGGCGATCCGGGCATTGGCAAGTCGACGCTGCTGCTCCAGGTAGCCAGTCAGATGGCCCGCGCGACCCGAGTGCTTTATATCTGTGCTGAAGAGTCGGGGCAGCAGGTGAAGCTGCGCTGGCAGCGGCTGTCTGAGCAGCCATCGCGCCCGGCCCGAGGGGCTAGACCCGCTGAGACTGAAGCTGTGGCGACAGTAGCCCCGCTGACCGAAGCGGTTGACAATGGGGCGAAGCTGACTCCATTGATCGACCTGCCAGAAGCAGATTCGGCCACAAAGACCTCGGCCCTGGCGACTCAGCTCTACCTCCTGCCAGAGATTGACCTCGAAACCATTTTGATGGAGCTGGAGGCGCTGCAGCCTGCGATCGCAATTATCGACAGTATCCAGGCTCTTTACTACGGGGCCCTGACCTCAGCCCCCGGCTCTGTGGCCCAGGTGCGTGAATGTACCTCAGCCCTGATGCAGCTAGCTAAGCGATCCAACATCACGATGTTCATCGTAGGGCACGTTACTAAGGAGGGTGCGATTGCCGGGCCTAAGGTGCTAGAGCACCTGGTCGACACGGTGCTGTACTTTGAGGGCGATCGCTTTGCCAGCCACCGGCTGCTGCGATCGGTCAAGAATCGCTTTGGCGCGACCCATGAGCTGGGCGTGTTTGAAATGGTTGATCGGGGGCTAGAAGAAATTCGCAACCCCTCGGAGCTGTTTTTGGGCAACCGTGATGAGCGCGTACCGGGGATCGCCACCATCGTCGCCTGCGAAGGTACCCGGCCCCTGGTGGTGGAGCTGCAGTCACTAGTCAGCCCCACTAGCTACAGCTCGCCCCGCCGCTCAGCCACCGGCATCGAGTTTAATCGGCTGCTGCAGATTCTGGCGGTGCTGGAAAAGCGTGTCGGCATTCCCCTGTCAAAGCTAGATGCCTACGTAGCGTCTTCAGGCGGGCTTAACGTCGCAGAACCCGCCGCCGATCTGGGCATGGCGATCGCAGTAGCAGCCAGCTTTCGCGATCGCATCGTCGATCCAGAAATGGTGCTCATTGGTGAAGTTGGCCTGGGCGGCCAAGTCCGCCCCATCTCACAGCTAGAGCTGCGGCTTAAAGAAGCAGCCAAACTCGGTTTCAAGCGAGCTATCGTGCCCAAAGGCCAAGTAACCAATTTTCCGGGCATGGAAATTATCCCCGTGGCCCGAGTGGTGGATGCGATCGCATTCGCCTTAGCTGGCGAGGTGAAGGGAGAGGAGGGGTAGGGAAGGTGAGGTCTGCCTAAAGACCTAATTATTCATCCACCCCTCCAACCCCCTACCCTCCCACCCATCCACCCCTCTACCCCTACCGTGCCGACGCCACCAGGTGCCCGTTATCTAAGATGTGCTGCACCACGTCTTGAATCACTTCCCGTAGCATGATCTGGTTGGCGCTGTCGTCGATAGTGACTGTCAGCAGATAGCGTTCATCATCTACTTTCACGCCCAGGGTGCTGCCAATGACTCTAGAGTTTTGGCCGGTTTTTTCGCCGATCCAGGTGACGCGCTTACGGTCTAGCCCCTTCACAGCGGCGTAGCCAAAATCCCAGTCGTACTGACCCACCAGCGCATCTAGGATCTCCTCGTCACCAGGATGCTCAAAATTGTAAATCTGGCGCATCATCTCAGTGAGCTCGTTAGCCGTGGTGTCGTTGGGTTCAGAGCCCATGTTATGGGTCGGATAGGTGCTTTCGCCCACTAGCTTGGT
>JACVRP010000672.1 GCA_014534385.1 Cyanobacteria bacterium Co-bin13 | reverse complement strand
CTGTTGGCCCTTCTCGAGGTTTTTGGCAAGAGACATACTTGCCTTATGGCAGCCAAACTGAAAGGGCTGTGAGCTGAATTTTAAGGGTAGATGGCTGCCGAAGTGGTGTTTTCAGAGGCCATTTTCAGCTGCTGCGTAGGGGTTTTGTTGGCGCCTTTGGGGTAGGTCCTACAGAAGTCCTACAAAAGTCTTACGGGAGGCAGCCTAAAACGCATTCTGTGGAGCTTTCTGGAGACACCTTTTGAACGTCTTTGGGCCAGCGTCTCTTCAGTGTACGAGATTCAACCCTGTGAGTCCGGCTACTGCTAAACATAACCACACTAAAAACATATATTGAGTCAGCTGCAGAGCTTGCCGAATCTTTTGGGGGGTAATAGGGGTCAGAGCGTCGCCCAGTAGCGGCTTAGTTTTGACGACGCCTCGATAGCGGTTGACGCCGCCAAGCTGCACTCCTAGCGCGGCGGCGTAGGCACACTCGCTCCAGCCGGCATTGGGACTGGGATCTGCGATCGCATCTCGCTGACAAACCCGCCAAACTCGGCGCGGCTGCCCTGACAGCAGCGCGATGGTAAACACCACCAGCCGGCAGGGCAGCCAGGTAAGAGCATCTTCCAGGCGAGCGCTAAACCAGCCTAAGTAGGTGTAGGGCGGCTCTTTATAGCCGACCATCGAGTCTAGGGTGCTGGCAGCTTTATAGGCCAGGGCCAGCGGCACGCTGCCAATTCCCGGCAGAAACTCTCCTAGAAAGGCGCCTATCACGGCGTAAAACAGAGGCGCCATCACGCCGTCGGTGGCGTTCTCACTCACGGTTTCCATGACCGCCCGGAGGATCTCAATTTCGCTGAGGTCGGCTGTATCGCGTCCGACGTATAGGGCCAGTTTCTGTTGGGCCAACGCAAGATTGCCTTGCTCTACCGGCGCCAGGACATCCTCTGCTGCCCACCGCAGGCTGCGCCCCGCAAAGCAGCTTGCCAGCAGCACTACACCAGTGGCCCAAGCCAGTGCTGGGTGCACCTGAACTAACCGGAGCAAGGCCCACCCAGCAGCACCAGAGCCCATTACCAGTCCTAGCCCCAGCCCCAACCCGGCCACTCGCTCTAGCCAGGAGGGCCATGCCGCTTTGATCACCGCTCGGCTGTAGGTACTGATGCACCATCCCATGACCTGTACCGGGTGAGGCCAGCCCCAGGGGTCACCCATGAGAAAATCTAGCCCTGCTGCTGCAGTTAAAATCCCTACCGGCTGAATCAAAATCTCGCTGTTCTTTAAGGCCTCTGGCTCAAACCACAAAGCTGGCCTCCTCGCCTTGAGCTGCTTGCCAGCTGCGGGCATCGTAGTAAAGGTCTTCCAAGGAGATGCCGTAGAGCGCTTCTCGCAGCTTCTGGTGCAGCCGCTTCCAGACGCTAAAGGTTACCCAGTCCTCGGTTTGTTCAATCTGAGGCCGGTGTCGGGGTAGGGGGTCTACGGTTTCACCCACAGCTTCTAAAATTTGGCCCAGAGAGAT
>JACVRP010000253.1 GCA_014534385.1 Cyanobacteria bacterium Co-bin13 | reverse complement strand
GTCCAAGGCTCTGCAATCTATACAATAGGGTTTGCTGGGGATGTGGGATAGAAGGCAGAGGGCAGAAGAAGACGCGGGGAGAGGGAGACGCAGCGACACCGAGAGTTCAAGCTTTGTCTTCTCTACATCCTCAAGTTTCCCTATCGGGGCCCCCGCGCCCTAGCTCCCCCCTACCCATCCACCCCTCACCCCCTACCCATGAACACCCTATCCATCCCCACCTGGATCATCCACATCTCCAGCGTCCTTGAGTGGGTTGCTGCTATCTGGTTTATCTGGCAATTTGCTGTCGCCAAAAACCTACCTGCCTGGCGCTGGCTGTCGGTGGGAATGCTGCCAGCATTGATCAGCGCCATGTCGGCCTGCACCTGGCACTTCTTCGACAATGCCGAAGCTCTAAGCTGGCTGGTAACCCTGCAGGCAGCAACTACCGTGATTGGCAACTGTACCCTCTGCTTGGCGGCCTGGTGGATCTGGCGCACCGCGCAGGTATCTAAGCCAGAGGTCTAATGTTTCCTGGATTCTCTTCAAAGCCACCTCAGGCTCTCCGCCTGCCCTTCTGTAAAGTCCTCTGAAAGTCTTCGAATGCTTGATAAAAACGCGCTTTTTGCCCTGTCCCTATTTCCTTACTTGGGCTTTCTCTGGTTTATCACCCGCTCTGGGCAGGCCCCCAAGCTGGCGCTGTCGGGCTTTTATGCCCTGCTGGTTTTTGTCGCCGTCACCATTCCGGCGGGCCTCTATGCCCGAGCCACCTACGGTGTGGAACTGGCCGATGTGGACTGGCTCCACGGCAGCGCTGAGGCCTTTCTCACCCTGTCGAACATTCTGGTGGTGCTGGGTTTTCGGCAGGCTGTTGTTGAAGCTCGCAAAGCCAACCCGTAGAGGCGCAGTTTAGTGGCGTCTTAGCGGTGTCTCTACGGGATAGGGGAATGGGTTTGATGCAGGATGAGGCGATTGCCGTCGGGGTCGTAGGCGTAGACTTCCCGGCCGTGGGAGGCTGAGATGATAGGACCGGGGGGCGGATAGCCCAGGGTGGTCAGGTGTGCGATCGCACCCTCCAAATCCACCACCTCCAGGCACAGGCTCATGCCGCCGCTACTGGGCTGGTCAAACTCGCTCTGGTGCTCAACCTGGGGCCTAAACAGCGCTAACTTCATCCCCGGCAGCGCAAACTCAGCGTAGCGGTCGGGCAGGTAAGGGTGCGCCACCTGCTGCAAAAGCCCCTGATAGAACCCCACTAGCCGCTCAAACTGAGCCGTTCCCAGCGTCAAAAACGCCTCCCGGCAATCCCACCCTGTTTTCTCCCCCACGCTCTCTCCTTACCCTACCCGGCGCGGATTGCGACGACGATACTCCCAGGGCGGCTCTAGCTCGGTCTGGCTCCAAAAGTTTAGTCGAGCCTTGCGGGCGACGGCCTCTGCAGCTAAATACCGCTGCCGATAAGGCTCCTTCAGATGCCGAACGTAGGCAACCGCATAGCCTTCTGCCAGCAGTTGGGTGTTGATGCAGCCATCGGCCACCCACAGCTCAGCGACCAGCCGATCGTGGGTATCGCGATCGACAGAGACCACCTCAAAAGAGCGGTAAGGAGCCAACAGCGCCTGAATTCGCTGGCGAGCCAGCTTGCCGTAGGGGTGTTGGGCCAGTTCGGGGCAGTCAATGCCATAGAGTCGAATGGCTTCGATCTGGCCGCTGCTTTGGTCTTTGCTTGGGCCAATTGGGCTAGCAATCAGCGTATCGCCGTCCTTAATTGTGTTGAGCTGAAACCGCAGTCGAGGCGTCGGCATCCCAGTTCCTGTGATATTTCGTAATTATTTAGGGCATTCTTCAGGTATCCGAGCTCAGCATTTCCTTGAAAGATGAATTCGGTTATCCCGGATCAAGCATTCCCTTAAAAGATGAATATGATATTCCATATTCAAGCGTCTCCGCCCCGTATGAAGTCTGCTTACCCGCTCACCTTCGATAACCGAACCACTGCACAGGTCATCGAACTCACGTCTCCTAATCAGTTGAGGGGGGCTCTGCAGACGTTGAACATGCCTTCTCCAAAGGCAACGCTGGTGGTGGTAGGAGGGGCTAGCGGGCTAACCGAGGCTTACTTGCACGATCTAGAGAGCCTGTTTATTGAGGTCATCTGTCCCTTTGCCGAAGCTCAGCAGCTGGTCGTCATTGATGGCGGCACCGACTCTGGGGTGATGCGGCTAATGGGCAGCACCCGCACCAAGACCCAATCCCAATTTCCGCTGCTGGGAGTCGTTGTCAAAGACAAGACCTTTTTACCCACAGCAACGCCCAACACAGAAGATGCTGCGCCACTAGAGCCCAACCACACCCATTTTGCCCTGGTGCCGGGCCAGGACTGGGGCGATGAATCGCCCTGGATTGCCCAGATGGCGGATGCCATTGCCGGGGGGTTGCCGTCCGCTACGCTACTGATCAATGGCGGTGCGATCGCACTCAAACAAGATGTGCCCAACAGCCTGAGCAGCCAGCGCCCGGTGCTGGTGATTGCAGGCAGCGGACGGGCGGCAGACCAGCTAGCGGTCGCTCTGCAGAGCGGCGTGAGCGATGACCCGCTAAATACCCTAATTACAACCGGGCTAATTCAGGCGGTCGCCCTGGATGAAGGCGCTGCCAAAGTACGAGAGGCGCTGAATCAAGTTTTTAGCTCACTGCCCCTGGCCTGAGGACATTAGAGAGATCCTGGCGGTGCGGGGCTAGCCGGCAACAAAGCGACCGCGTACGTCAATGATGTTTGCAATACTATCTGCAGCTAAAGGATTTGCTGTAAATAGAGAGTACTCGGATTAATTTCCAGACTCAGGACAGACAGCAATGGCCCCCAACAGTGCTTATGTAGATTTCCTGCGGGAAGATTTTGACAAACTGTTTGCAGCAATGGATCTGAGCGATGTGCAGCGGCACTTTTTGCGAGCGCGCTGGCTCGATCAGGTGATCTGGATGGAGAAGAAAGCAGGAAAATGTCGCGACTGGCACTATCGACTGCGGCTGACCGCCATTATTTTGGGGGTGATCGTGCCTATTTTAGTGGGGATGAACCTGGGGACTGACAGAGCCAACGAAAACAAACAGTATGCTGTGATTGTTCTCAGTGGCCTGGTTGCCGTTAGCGCCGCTGTTGAAGAATTTTTCCACTACGGCGAGCGCTGGAACAACTACCGCCGCACTGTAGAATCGCTCAAGGCAGAAGGCTGGAAGTTCTCCCAGCTCAGCCCGCCCTACAGCTTCAGGAGCCATGCTGAAGCATTCCCGACCTTTGCGGTGCAGGTAGAGCAGCTGATTCAGCAGGATGTGCAGACCTACGTCACTCAAATCACCCAGCCCGATGGCGAGAAGTCTGTCTCCGATCTGCTGCGACAGGACTTACAGGACTATCTGACGCAGGGGACAGGGCCTGTCGCTGCTCAGGCTCCTCCTTCAACCCAGCCTCAGGCAGCCACCCTACCCTACCCCGCGCCCAGCAGCGCCAACGGCCCTGCTCTCACTGCTCCCAACTTAGAAGAGGCGCTTCCGGGAACCGATAAGGTCATTCACTTACCGACTGAAGCCGTGTCCGCCGGGGAACAGGACCACACTCAGGAGGCATAGGCACGCGCTTGTTGAACTTGGCGCTTAGGCACCATCTATCAGGGCAACAGTTAGGGGAAGTTTGATCACAATGGCTGACGTCTTCATCTCCTACTCCCGTAAAGATAAGGACTTTGTGCAGGTGCTGCACCAGGCTCTGATTGAGAGCCAGTATGAAACCTGGGTGGACTGGGAAGGCATCCCGCTCACCGCTGACTGGTGGGAGGAAATTAAGGCGGGCATTGATGCTGCCGACACCTTTGTGTTTGTCATCAGCCCCGACTCGATTGCCTCCAAGGTCTGTGGTGAGGAAGTTGACTATGCCGTTGCCGGGCAGAAGCGGCTAATGCCGATTGTACGGCGCGACGGCTTTGATATGGCTCAGGTGCGGCCAGCGCTGGGGCGGCACAACTGGCTGTTTTTTCGAGAGGCTGATGACTTTAAAGCGGCATTTCAGTCGCTGATCACCGCGCTCAACACAGACCTTGATCACGTTAAAGCCCACACCCGGCTGCTGGTACGCGCCCGCGAGTGGGAGCAAAAAAGTCAGCTGAGTGATCTGCTGCTGCGGGGTCGCGATCTGGAGGCGGCAGAGGACTGGCTGACCCAGGGCAAGCAGCCCTACCCCAGCGATCTACACCGCCGCTACATCAGCAGCAGCCGCAAGGCCGAAACGCAGCGGCAGCAGCAGGAGCGGCGACGGCTGCGCACGTTTTTAGCCGCCGTGACGGGGTTGGCTGGGGTTGCGATCGCACTTGCCCTCTTTGCCCTGGCCCAGCGCCGCGAAGCCGTTGCCCAGCGGGACCTGGCCTACCAGCAGGCCAAAATTGCCTTTTCCCGCCAGCTTGCAGTAGAGGCCCAAGACCCTAGCCAAAGGCAGCTGGCCCGCCTGCAAAAAATGCAGCAGATAGGCGACGAAACCATCATTGCGCTGGGGCTGGCAGCCCTCTCGACAGAGAAAGTCAGCATGGTGGAGGCCCTGCAGCCGCAGTTGGTCGTGCTGAGCGGGTCTGAGCAGTTTATGGCGGTGCTGACTGGCGCTGGGGCAGGTAATGCCGACACAGCAGACCTGCCCACCCTCTTAGTTTGGAACCTGAGTACCCAGGCTGTGGTGCTGACAGCCCAACCCGATTTGCCGATTGTAGATGTTGATTTTAGCCCCGACGACCAAATCCTCACAGCCACCACCCAAACTGGCGAGCTGCGGCTCTGGCGGGTCGATTCCCAGGCGTACGAGCTAATTGCGACCATTCCAGGTCAGGGGGGTGCGCTGCTCGACAGCGCCTTCAGCCCGAGTGGCCGCTATCTGGTCACGGCCGCCGACAACGGCATCGCTCAACTGTGGGACATCACTCAGCTAGAGACCCTCACCACCTCACAGTCAGTCGAGCCGATGGCCACCCTGCGTCACCAGGGGCCTGTCAACACCGTTGCCCTTTCCCAAGATGAAGCCCACATTGTTACCGGCAGCCAGGACCAGCTCCTGCGGGTTTGGTCAATGCAGGGCCAGCCGCTGCTGTGCATTGATCACGATCAGCCAGTGCGGCTGGTTGGCTTTGATGCTGAGCAGCGCTATCTCGGCAGCGTCAGCAGCAGCAGCCTGGTGCGAATTTGGCACTGGGATGAACTGATTCAAGACTCGACTCACTCCCAAAGCACCGAGCCGCAGTGCTAGTGATCAGGGCGTCAGGTGTACGTGGTAGGTGGGAAAGCTGCCGTACTGCTTGGCCCAGGGCATCTGGCCGACGTAGTCGCAGGAGAATTCGTTGACGCCCTCGGAGGCTGCGATCGCAGCAAATGCCTGGCTGGCGTAGACTTTGCCGGGTGGCGTAATCGGCTCAATCCGGGCGGCATAGTTAACGTGGGTGCCGATGTAGTTGACCTGCCCCGTGAGCGGATTGAAGTTACGCATTACCGGCCCGGCATGGAGCGAAATGCGCAGGTTCATATCCTTAGGCAGACCGACCTCAGCCCAGCCAATTGTCTGCATTAGATCACACAGCTTGAGGGCAAACAGGCCCGCCTCCTGCACACTGGCAAACACGCAGTAAAGCGCATCGCCCCAGGTATTTTGCATCAGCGGGGTGTGACAGGGCTGGAT
>JACVRP010000089.1 GCA_014534385.1 Cyanobacteria bacterium Co-bin13 | reverse complement strand
TCCCAGCAGGTCAGCCGCATGCACAGCCTGGAGCAGCAGGGAGAAGCCATTCTCGATGCCCTGGTCAATCGGCTGAGCCAACAGCTTCAAACTCAGCTCGTGCCAGCCCCAACCCTGTCTCGCCAAAACGGCTACAGTGGCGTAGAACTCCCTGCCGCCGGGCGACCGCTGCCCTACCAAAGCCCGCTTTATCCCGGCAGCACAGCCGTGCCCAACGGCCTCAGCGCTAGCAGTGCGGTCAACGGCTACTACCCGGGCGGGCGGCCCCAGTCCCCAGACCGTTCCACCTCCGATACAGGCCCTCTGACTAACCGACTGGGCGCTCCAGCAACCGCTACAGAGACAATACCTGCGCCACCAAGACAAATCAGCGTCCTGCAGCAGGGGCTGCTCTTTATCATTTGCTCCACCCTGGCCCTTTCCGTTCACAACGTCATCGTTGGCCTGATTGGCTATGGCGGCCAGCTCTTCGGCCAAATCCCCGTTGCTGGCATTTTCCCGCTCAACATTCCCAACTCTCTGCTGCTGCTGTGGCTGAGGATGGTTGTGGTGCTGCCGCTGATGGCGCTGGTTGCAAATTTTCTCTATCCCAATGTTTGGCAGGAGATCCGCGCTCTGATTACGGGGCAAAACCGCCGCCCCTTAGCTCAGGTCGTCGCCAGCGGGGGGTTCTTATTCATGTCCCAGGTCCTGATCTACAAAGCCATCTCAGATGTGGGTCCCGGTGTTGCGGTAACGCTGCTGTTTATGTATCCCCTCATCACCGTACCCCTGACCTGGTTTCTGTTTGGCGATCGGCCAACCCCCCTGCGGCTAGTGGTCATGCTAGCCATTACGATGGGCATTGTCTTTACGGCTCTACCCCGAATTGATCTAGATCTGGTAGGAGGGGGCGTCTCTATTTGGGGAGTTGGGGCAGCACTATTATCTAGCGCCGCCTTTGCTCTGTTTCTAATTTCAATGCAGCTGAGCTACCAGCGGCTTCACCCCGTTCCGGTTAGCCTGCTGCAGTTTTCTACCATCTTTGTGCTGACCAGTCTGATTCTGATCGTGGGGTCTTTCTTGGGCCTCCAGCCAGCCCAACCCAGCAGCCCGGGTGGTCTTTACCTGGGCGGCCTGCTGCTGGGCGGGCTGACGCTGCTGGGCTACCTCTGTAACAACTACGGAGTCAAGCTGATGGGGGCGGCCCAGGCTTCTATCATCTCCTCTAGCGGTCCGGTGATTACGGCGATCCTGGCCTACCTGATTACCCCCGGCGAGAAGTCGGCCCTGGCGTTTATCCAGTGGGTCGGCGTTATTTTGGTGACCCTGGGCGTCGTTTCCCTCAGCTTTGAGCGCTTAGCCTACGAGCGGCAGGCCCGCCGGAGAAAGGCAAAAGCAATCAACAGCTAAAGCCCTAAGCCGCTGATTCGCCATTGAGCGATTCGATTCGGTCTAGGCGAATCTCAGTTCCATTTTGCAGCTTTAGAAAGTCAGCGTGGTTGGAGGCATAGATGTCAACGATCAGATCTTCTACCTCGTGCTGCTCCCCAGACTCATCCCGGTAAACAAGCTGGCAGGACTGGCGCAGGGTTGCGAGGGACTCTAGCTGATCTTGCAGGTCACAGCTGACTGGCGTGTAGGAACTCATTACCTAAATCTCCTGACTCAAAAAACTACGAAGGTTTAGAAACCAACCCCGTCATGCTGACAGGACTGAACGTTTCTATTTCTAGCGTCAGGGAAGCCGCTGTTTTTTGCCTCTACCGGGAGTTGAGAGGTGCAGCAGCACCGGAGGTTTCCTCCAGATAGATATGGCTGAACCTATAAAAAATATTTGGCTGTTAAATAGCCAATATTAAACGGAGAGAGAGGGATTCGAACCCTCGTTAGAGTCACCCCTAAACAGCATTTCCAGTGCTGCGCCTTCAACCGCTCGGCCATCTCTCCATAGGGTGCGGTAGAGGTTATTAACCTCACCGAATTGATATCCTAGCAGAGATTCTGTCCCTAAGAAACCTCTGGCGCAAATTCGATAATTTTTCGTGAGAGCATGGGTGGGGCACATTCATCCGTTGGCTAATTTTTTGATAAAGCAATGCCTGTGTTCACTATGACTCGCACTCACACCATTCGTATTCATCACCGCCAAACAGGCCAGTACTACACCGTTGAAGTGCCAGAGGATCGCTACATTCTTCAAACTGCCGAAAATCAGGGGGCCGATTTGCCCTTCTCCTGTCGCAACGGAGCCTGCACAGCCTGTGCCGTGCGGGTCAAGTCGGGCACCCTGGTGCAGCCGGAGGCGATGGGCCTTTCCCCTGACCTGCGAGACCAGGGCTACGCGCTCCTGTGCGTCAGCTACCCCCGCTCTGACCTAGAAGTCGAAACCCAAGACGAGGACGAGGTTTACGAGCTTCAGTTCGGGCGGTATTTTGGCAAGGGGAAAGTCCGCTTTGGCCTGCCTCTGGAAGATGACTAGGCTTCCAGGCAGGCCTGTACCCAAGACCCGTACACAAGACAGGTGTGAGTTTGATGTCCCCATCCGAGCTACAGCAATTTTTGGAAATCGCGACCGAAGCAGCCCTAGCGGGCGGAGCTGTACTAGAGCAATTTTGGGGAAAGCTGACCCAGATCGAAGAGAAGGGGCGATCGGGGGATCTGGTCACCGAAGCCGACAAAGCCGCTGAGGCAGCTATTTTAAGCGTTCTAAAGCGACACTTGCCTGCTGCTCATGCCCTCTTGGCCGAGGAGTCGGGGCAGACGGGCGATAGCTCCGGGCCTTATCTGTGGGCTATCGATCCGCTAGATGGCACCACCAACTACGCTCACCAGTACCCCTTCTGTGCGGTGTCTATCGGGCTACTGATCGAGGGCAAGCCCAGCCTGGGCGTAGTCTACAATCCGGTTCATCGAGACCTGTTTCGGGCAGCGGCGGGGCTGGGGGCAACCCTAAACCGCAGGCCAATTCGCGTCTCGACCACCAAAGCACTGGCAGACAGCCTGCTGGTTACTGGATTTGCCTACGACCGCCGGGAAACCCTCGACAATAACTACGCTGAGTTTTGCCACTTCACCCACCTGACTCAGGGGGTGCGGCGAGGCGGTTCGGCTGCCATGGATTTAGCCTATGTTGCCTGCGGCCGCCTAGATGGCTACTGGGAACGGGGGCTATCTCCCTGGGATTTGGCGGCAGGCGTTGTGCTGGTTGAGGAGGCAGGAGGATCAGTCACCGCCTATGACGGCAGCCCCTTTGATATCTGGTCGGGCCGAATTTTGGCGACCAATGGCTGCATTCACACGGTTATGAGAGATACCCTAAGGGAAATCCGGCCTCTGCCCCAATTTGCCCCCAAAGCTGCTGGTGGGTAAGTGAGCAGTTAGCGCCGCTACCAATGTGTTGAGCCTGGCAAGCTTAAACTAGCTAGGCCAGTGGAGAAAATTTTTGGCTCTCAAGATTTGATTCTGGAAGTTTGGTTCTGAAAGAATAACTTTTGGAAGTTCCAGGACTGGCTAAACTGAGATATGGCCTGTAGGGTATAGGGAATTATACGGTTGCGGCAATGGGTGATCCGGCATGAACATCGACCAGGGATTATTCAGACTAGAGTTTGCAGATCACCACGCGGTATTGGGCATTCCCATTGACGCTGACCCAAAGGAGGCCCGCAAGCGGTATCTGAAAATTGCCCGTCGCCTACATCCGGACAGTTTGTTGACTGCGTCTGACACTGAAAAACAGCGGGCCAGCGAACTGCTCTCTAAGCTAGTTAATCCGGCCTACGAAACGCTGAGCCAAGAAAAGGCGGCAACCGAGCATGCCGTTGTGCTACGTCTGCGGGGGCAGCAGCTGATGCGGCAGGCAGAGACGATTGAGCTGTCGCTGGAAACTGCTAGGGCCTTGATGATCAGCAACAATATCGACTACGCCTACACGACGGCACTCAAGGCACTGGCTGAAAAGCAGTATGAGAATCTGGACGAGGTTTTAGCCATTACCGGGCAAATTAGCGAGCTAAACCTGGTTTATGTCACGCGCAAGGCTGGAGCCCCTGCCGTTGCCCCCCAGAGTGCGCCAACTCAGCCGGCGGCAACCTCGTCTAAGGGTGCGTCTGGGGCCGCGCCGACCCCGGCGACCAGTGCACCGCGCCGCTATCGTGAAACAATTTTGGAGGGCTACCTCAACCGAGCCCGGGAGCTAGAGCAGAAGCAGGACTATGCTAAGGCTATTATTGAGCTGCGAGAAGCGCTGCGGGCGTTTCCCAACAGTGCTACCTGCCATAGTCGGCTGGCTAACGTGTATCTAAAGGCAGGGCAGAACACGATGGCTCGCATTCATGCCAATCGGGCGCTGGAAATCAATGCTGGTGATGAAGTCGCTCAGCGCATCCAGCAGTATCTAGAGAAGACTGCGCCTGCGCCCAAAGGCCGTGCCAGCACGGGCAGCGATGAATCGGGAGACAAGCCTCGCGGTGGGCTATTTGGTTTGTTTGGTGGGAAGAAGAAGTAATGGTTTACCAACCCCCAGCGGGGACAAAGGATTTACTGCCCCTAGATGTCGCTCAGAAATACTGGATCGAGGAGCGGCTAGAGCAGGTCTTTCAACGGTGGGGCTATCACCGAATTATGACTTCCACCGTGGAGCGCATGGAGACGCTGATGGCCGGAGGGGCGATTGAGCAGTCTACGGTGATTGAGCTGCAGTCTGGCTCAGAAGAGCGGCTGGGCCTGCGACCTGAGCTAACGGCCTCGATCGCTCGTACGGCGGTGACTCGACTAGCGCGGGTGACCTATCCGCAACGGCTCTATTACAACGCCAACGTGTTTCGGCGGGCTGACAAGGGTAGCCAGGGCGGGCAGCAGGAGTTTTACCAGTGCGGCATTGAGCTGTTGGGGGCCAAGGGCGACCTAGCCGATGCCGAGATTTTGCTGCTGCTGGCCGATTCTCTAAGGGCGCTCAATCTGCCGGATTGGCACCTGATTTTGGGAGATGCAGGGCTAACCCAGTCGCTGCTTTTATCCTTTCCAGAGGACGTGCGAGAGTCGGTTAGGGCTGCGATCGCACACCTAGATCGCGTTACCCTAGAAGCGCTGCCTCTAGCCCCGGAGCTGCTGCAGCGAGCCCTGCAGCTAATGGATTTGCGCGGCAAGCCAGAGGACGTGCTGCAGGCTGTCTCTAGCCTCAGCCTGACCTCAGAGCAGCAGGAGACCGTAAACCGGCTCAAGTCCTTAATTTCGCTGCTGCGAGAGGTGACCCAGGCCCCAGGGCAGGCGGCTGCCAGTCTACCGGCTCTGACCCTGGACCTAAGCCTGATTCAAACCTTCGACTACTACACGGGCATTGTGTTTGAAGTGGTGAGCCGCACCGACACAGGCTGTCAGGTGCTCGGGCGCGGCGGCCGCTACGACAATCTGCTCAGCGTCTTCCACCCCCAGGGCCAGGGCTACCCCGGCATTGGCTTCATGTGGAGCCTGGAGGCGCTGCACCAGGCGCTGCTGGTCAGCGGACAGCTGCCCCAAGCAACGGCCCCCAGCGAATGGCTAATTGTGCCCACCACCGCCCAGGCTGTCGCCGCCGCCTTTGCCTATGCTCAAACGATCCGAGAGTCGGCCAGTCTAGTGCGGGTTGAAGTCCACCTTGATACCGCTAGCGACCCGGAGCGAATTCGGGAAGTGGCTCGGCTGCGGCAAATTAGCCGCATTGCCTGGATCAAAGCCGATGGATTGCCGGAAATTGAATCCTTAAACTAGCTTAGTAGGGGAACCTTTTTATCATTTTCAAAAGTTTCCCCAACGCAGTTATTTGAATCAAGGAGTTATCGTGCCTCATACCATTGTCACCAACGTCTGTGAAGGCGTTGCCGATTGTGTTGATGCCTGTCCGGTTGCCTGCATCCACGACGGCCCCGGCAAAAACGTCAAGGGAACTGACTGGTACTGGATAGATTTCGCAACCTGCATTGACTGCGGCATTTGCCTGCAGGTGTGCCCGGTAGAGGGCGCTATCCTGCCGGAGGAAAAGCCCGAACTGCAAAATACCCCTACCTGACCTGTTTTGGTTGGGTAAGGCCGTCGGTTGACCTGTCAGCGATGCGCTCACCCCAACCCTACTCCCTGGTGTTATGTCCAAGCTCAGCCTGCGTAGCCGCCTTTTTCTATCCCACCTGATTGTGATGGGAGTCGGCATTGTGACCCTGGCAGGCATTGGCCGCTTCTACTCCCCTCGCATTTTTGTGGTCACCCTGGAGCGGATTGAAACCTACAGCTTTAGCGTGCGCCAGGTCAAAACTCAGCTGCTGAGAGGCTTTGAGCTGGCTTGGACGCGCGGCATGATCTGGTCGGTGCTGCTCGGGGGCAGTGCCGCTGGGGGCCTGAGCTACTGGGTTTCGCGGCGGATCATCCGGCCTCTAGATCAAATGGAAGAGGTCACCCGCCAGTTTGCCTCCGGGCAGTTTTCGGAGCGGGTGCCCGACTCAGATATTCCAGAGATTCAGCGGCTGGCTTTGAGCTTTAACCGCATGGCCTCGGACTTAGAGGGGGTAGAGCAGCGCCGCCGGGAACTGGTCGGCGACCTCACCCACGAACTGCGAACGCCGCTGACCATTGTTAAGGGCTATCTAGAGGGGCTGGCCGACGAAACGGTGGCCCCCTCTGCCGATCTCTATCAGCGGCTGGCCCACGAGATGAGTCGTCTGCAGCGATTGGTCAACGACCTGCAGGAGCTTTCCAGGCTGGAGGCGGGGTACTTGCCAGTGCAGCTTCAGCCGGTGCACCTGGAGCCCCTGCTAGCCAACCTGGTGCAGCGATTTTCGGATCAGCTCACCGAGGATGACCCGCTCAAGTTTGAGCTCAGCTGCCCGACCTCGCTTCCAGCCGTCAAGGCAGACCCTGAAAGGATCGAACAAATTTTGGTAAATTTGCTGGGAAATGCTCTCCGCTATACCGAACGGGGCACTATAACAGTGTCAGCCTACACCGAGCCTGGCAAAGTGTGGATGGCCGTTCAAGATACCGGGGTTGGGATTGCAGCAGAGGATCTGCCCTATGTCTTTGAGCGGTTTTGGCGGGCCGATCGATCGCGAGATCGCACCTCTGGCGGTACAGGCGTTGGCCTAACCATCTGTCGCCGTCTGGTCGAGATTCAGGGGGGCCAGATCGAGGTCGAAAGCCAGCCAGGGCAAGGCAGTGAGTTTCGCTTTTGGCTGCCGCCTGCATAGCCCCATCTACCGCAGCTGTACCCCGCTGTCCTCGCTCTGCAAACGACTGGCCGATTCAATGCTATAGTGCCAGGAAACTTGGGTAACTCCTTTGGTAGATTACTCTACCGAAATTGCCCTACCCTCGGCTAGATTTGAGGGGTGCCTTTTTCAGCCCATCTCTTACCCGCCGCTGTCCCATGTACGACTCGCCCGCCAACCTTGCAGACTTTCGGGATGAACGAGCAGCCCAGGCAGAAATTCGCTCGTACTGCCGCACGGGGCAGCTATTTCGTGAGCGCTACCGGATCCTGCGGGTGCTAGGACGGGGCGGTTTTGGCGTAACTTTTTTGGCCCAGGATGCTTCTCTGCCGGGCAGCCCTCTATGCGTCATCAAGCAGCTTTGCCCTAAAACTCGCAACGAGATGTCTCTGGCGCGGGCCAAGGTGCGGTTTGTGCGAGAGGCCCGAATTCTGGCCAAGCTGGGCGGGCACTCCCAGATTCCCCAGCTGCTAGACTACTTCACTGCCAAAGAAGACTTTTACCTGGTTCAGGAATTTGTCCAGGGGGAAACGCTAGCCCAGGAGGTGCGCCGCTCCGGTCGGCAAAGCGAAACCCAGGTGAAGCTGTTCCTGCGAGAAATTCTGCCCGTCCTCAAATTCATTCACCGGCACCGAATTATCCACCGGGACATTAAGCCGCCCAACATCATTCGCTGCCGGGAAGACAATCGCCTGGTGCTAATTGACTTTGGCGCGGTGCGAGAGCTGCTCTCAGAGGGTGAGGATGGCGCTTATCAGTCTCCGGTCACTCAATTTGTGGGCACCCCCGGCTTTGCGCCGCCAGAGCAGCAGACTCTGCGCCCCATCTATGCCAGCGACATCTATGCCCTCGGCATGACCTGCCTATATCTGCTAACGGCCAAGGTGCCCTTTGAGTTTGATGTTGATACCCGCACATGCGAAGTGCGCTGGGAGCACACGGTCGCCCTCAGCCCCCATTTTGCCAAGGTGCTGCGGAAGATGCTGCAGCCAGCCCTCGACCAGCGCTATCAAACCGTAGAAGAACTGGAGCGAGCGCTCGCCCTAGAGCCCTACCTGGATGTGTTGTCAGACTGCATGAACACCCAGCTTCCGGTTGCTGACTCCCCCTACGGAGAAACCCCAGTTGTGCCCCTAGACGGGTACCTCACGCCGATTCAGCGGGAGGCCGCAGCCATTCGGCGGTGGCGCATGCGGCGGACTGCCTGCAAACAGCCCCGGCAGCGCACCGGACTCAACAGCAGCACCGTTACTCTGTTTTAGACGCCTTCGGCCCAATCTAGCACCAGCCGGTTGACGGCATCGGGCTGCTCATCGAAGACGCAGTGCCCAGCCTCGGGAATGGCTCTGTAGGTCAATAGGGGGTTGAGCGGGGCCAGCTTTTCGGCCCAGGCTGGAGCGATGACTCGGTCTTTTTCTCCCCAGATCAGCAGGGCCGGTACTGCCAGGGCGGTCACCAAGTCTTGGGTGCTGGGGCTAAAGTCAGCAGCGGTGCGCGATCGCACCAGATAGCACAGCGTCCGCGCCGATCCGCGCTCTGTAGGCGGCAGGGCAAAGTGGGAGATCAGCTCTTCGTCAACGCGGGTTGGGTCCAGGTAAATCGACTGGAGCACCTTTTTGAGAAACTGGGGGCGGCGCAAAAACCAAAACAGAGGCCGCATCAGCAGGGGCGTGGAAAAGACGCTCTCGACCCGGCGCGAGAGTGTATCAACCCAGCCAGAAACCAGCTCCTGACGAGCGGCAGGGAGGGTGAGCATGACTACCCGCTCAACCATATCGAGATATGCGATCGCACTTGTCAACGCCACTAGCGCCCCCAAGGAATGCCCCATCAAAATCACGGGCCGGCCAATGAAGGTCTGCCAAAACTCAAACACCTGAGCTGTCCAGATCCCCGTACCGTAGGCCGCAGCTGCCTTTTCAGAAGCGCCAAAGCCTAAAAAGTCGAGCGCATAGACCGGGCGCTGCTGGCTTAGGGGATAGAGGTTGTCGCGCCACTGGTTTAAGTTAGCGCCGAATCCATGCAGCAGCAGCAGCGGCGTTTTGCCCTGCGCAGCGCTGTCTTCGGGCAGCAAGAAGCTGTAGCGAATGCGCCAACCCCGCCAGTACCAAACTCGCTGATGTCCCAGCCGAGGAACTGTGATCTCTGAAGTTTGCTGCATCGGTCTTTTATCGGCCCCCTTAAACCCTCTTTCCTACTCTAGCAACCCTTTCCAGGGGTACCACTTTGGGTCATGCTAGAAACCGGAGATCGAGAGACCTAGCGAGGAGATGGGCTGATGAGCGAATTAGATCCGGTCAAGCTGATGAAGCAGGAAGTAGGCCGCGCGGCGGCTGCCCGCGTACAGTCCAACACGGTTATCGGGTTGGGCACCGGTTCGACCACGGCATTTGCCATTCAGTTTATCGGGGAGCGGCTAAAGTCGGGCGAGCTGAGCAATATTAAGGGCATTCCCACCTCCTTTCAGGCTTCTGTGTTGGCCAAGCAGCACGGTATTCCCCTGACGACGCTAGACGAGGTGGATGAGATTGCGCTGGCGATTGACGGGGCTGATGAAGTTGACGCTCAGTTCAACCTGATCAAGGGCGGCGGGGCGGCCCATACCCGCGAGAAAATCGTAGACGGGCTGGCCAAAGAGTTCATTGTGGTGGTAGACAGCTCCAAGCTGGTAGACAAGCTGGGCAGCACTTTTCCGCTGCCGGTGGAGGTGCTGCCGATGGCGGTCGCCCCCGTCACCAAAGCGCTAGAAGCGTTGGGCGGCAAGCCTGAACTGCGGATGGGCATTAAGAAAGATGGTCCCGTTATTACCGACCAGGGCAACATGGTGCTGGACGTGACCTTCTCCGGCATTGACAACCCGGCAGAGCTAGAAAAGACCATCAACAACATCCCCGGCGTGCTGGAAAATGGGCTCTTTGTGGGCGTCGCGACGGAAGTGCTGGTGGGGGAAGTTAAAGACGGACAGGCCAGCGTTCGCAATTTGTAAGCGATCGCAACTCCTAACCGCACCATTCGAGCGAGCTGTAGGGAAAAGCCGGGGTGGGCTTGTGCCTCACCTCGGCCTAGGGCCGGGGCAGCACCCAGCAGTGAGTTCCTTTACAATGCTTTAGAAAGCGTACTTTCGCGCCTAAAACTCGGCCCTTTTTCATCCTCCTCTATGCAATACCGCCGCTTTG
>JACVRP010000514.1 GCA_014534385.1 Cyanobacteria bacterium Co-bin13 | reverse complement strand
GCTAGAGCCCGCCGCCGAGCCATTGTCCACCGAAGCATGTGGGCGATCACCTATCTAGTAGGGGCGCTGCAAATTCTGCTGGGGCTGCGCTTTTTGCTGCGCCTGAGCGCCGCTAACCCAGACAATACGTTTGCCGGCTTTATCTACAGCCTGTCACAGCCTTTTGTAGCGCCCCTACTAGATAGGTGATCGCCCAAATGCTTCGGTGGACAATGGCTCGGCGGCGGGCTCTAGCAAACTGGTCCTGTTCGAACCGCAGCCGCTGATACTCGCGCTCCTGAGATTCCTGGCGCAGTCGCTGCTGAGCCATCTCATAGTTGTAGGCGGGAGACTGATCCGAAGAAGAATAGCTGCGATCGCGATCGGGCGGACGATCAGAGTAACTCACAGGCTTGCCTGAAACTTTCACTTTATATAAGAATGCCAGAAAGTTCTGCTATCTACGTCTTCCGGCAGACACATTTCAGCAGACTGTCCTAAAACGGGCACATTGTGTTGTCTTGTTAAGAGCCACTCAGCAAAGAAATTGTCTACGATGCTTTAATGCTTTCAGCTGTGTGCGAGGACCGTGACCGATTTTTTGCAGCTCATCTTCTACGGCATTGTATCAGGGAGTATTTTGGCGCTGGGTGCGGTTGGCGTTTCGCTGACCTTTGGAATTTTGCGATTTGCTAACTTTGCCCACGGCGACCTGATGACCATTGGGGCCTATTTTGCGTTTACCCTGGGCATTACCCTGGGGTTGCCCTTCTGGCTGGGGTTTGTAGTGGCCTGCGGGGCAACAGCCCTGACGGCGGTGGTGACCGACAAGCTGGTGTTTCGTAAGCTGCGCCGTCGCCCGCCAGTCATTTTACTGATTTCGTCCTTTGGCATTGCGCTGATTTTCCGCAGCCTGATTCAGCTAGTCTGGGGTTCTAACCAGCTGGTTTACCGGCAGGGCATTCAGCGCCCGGTGGCTTTTGCCGGTTTGAACCTGCGCCCCGATCAGATCACCATTGTGCTGGGGGCGGTGGTGCTGGTGCTGGGGCTGCACCTGTTTTTGCAGTACACCAAGACCGGCAAAGCGATGCGGGCCATGGCGGATAACGTTGACCTGGCCAAGGTGACGGGCATTGATACGGAGCGAGTCGTCACCTGGACCTGGATTTTAGGCGCGATTATGGCCTGTGCCGCCGGGGTGTTTTTGGGGCTAGACACGCAGATTAACCCGGTGATGGGCTGGCGGGTGCTGCTCCCGATCTTCTCGGCTACGATTTTGGGCGGCATTGGCAGCCCCTATGGTGCGATCGCAGGCGGGCTGGTGCTGGGCCTGGCCTCTGAACTCTCGACCCTCTTTATCTCTCCAGAGTATAAGGCTGCCGTCGCCTTTGCCATTCTGGTCGCTATGCTAATCGTCAGGCCCACGGGCCTCTTTGGAGGACGCTGATGATCAACTACCTGATTTTCTTTCTGACTCTAGCCAGCATCTACGCCGTGCTCTCTTTGGGCCTGAACATTCAGTGGGGCTATGCTGGCATCCTCAATATCGGCATTGGCGCATTTTTTGCCGTCGGGGCCTACGCTAGCGCGATCGTGACGACGCCTGACAGCACCAACTATATAGGTGGCTTCGGTGCTCCCTTCATCGTGGGAGCCATTGTGGCAATGGCGCTGGCTGGGCTGTTGGCCTTTTTGGTGGGCCTGGTCACGGTGACGCTGCGATCGGACTACCTTGCGATCGCAACCATCGGCATTTCCGAGATCGTGCGCCTGGTGCTCAAGAATGAAGCCTGGCTGACCAACGGCGTACGCGGCATTGCAGGCATCCCCGATCCCTGGCTGGCAGGCTCCCCGCTGACATTTTTAATTCTGCTGGTGTTGGTGCTGGCGCTGGTTTTTTGGATTAGCGATCGCGCCTACCGGGCTCCCTGGGGTCGGGTGCTGCGGGCCATTCGAGAAGACGAACCAGCCACGATGGCCGCCGGTAAAAACGTCTTAAGCTTCCGGCTACAGGCGTTTGTCCTGGGCTCGATGGTGATGGGCCTGGCCGGAGCCCTCTACGCCCACTTCGTTGGCTTCATCAGCCCCGAAGCCTTTCAGCCCGAATTTGCCACCTTTATTGTCTGGGTCATGCTGATTGCAGGCGGCAGTGGCAACACCCGAGGAGCCATTCTGGGAGCCTTCGCCATCTGGGGCATCTGGTCAGGCACCGAAATACTCACCTCTAACGTGTTGCCCCCCGACTGGATTACCCGCGCCAGCGCCCTGCGGCTGCTGCTGATCGGCGTGCTGCTGCAAATCATTTTGCTAGCTCGCCCTGAAGGGCTCTTGCCAGAGCAGCCGCCCCGGCCAATCGATCCCGACAAGCCCAGCCGCTGGCGCATTCGCGGCTAAAGCTGGATACGGGAATACTAGTCCTGAGCCCAGAACGAGGCCCTAAGCTCAGCTGCATTGGCCCTTAGCACACTTCCCAACGACAGGTTAGCTGACCGTCTTCACCCACAATCCAGTTGGCAAATAGACGCTGCGTCTGAGCCAACTGGGGCAGGCCGCCGCTTCCCGGTTCGATGATTCTGGGGTAGGGCCGGTTGTGCGCTGTGCGGGGGTTGCTTCTCATGGGAAAGACTCCTTGTGTCAGTTAGTAAACTTAACAGCCTAAGTTGGGGGGACTGTTCTTGATAGAAACAGTTTGGTGGCGGCCTCTTTCCTAACCAGTTGCGTGTTTAGCGTCAGGAGAGATGCTGATCTGCATCACATAGATCTGCAACCCATAGAAGGGGAATCGCTCAGGGAACTGGACTG
>JACVRP010000286.1 GCA_014534385.1 Cyanobacteria bacterium Co-bin13 | reverse complement strand
GATCCCCTGGTGCAGCCCGAACCCCTACCCTTTGCGGCGGTTGAGCCCGACGGCCAGCCCGACAACCTGGCTCTAGATCCCTTCCCAGTGCTAGATCCCCAGCCTGCCCCCTCACCTGCCCCGCCAACCCCAGCACCAACAGTGGCCCCACCCCCACCAGCCCCAGGTGGAGCCTACAGCACCACTCAGCTGCAGGTAATTCAGGCTCGCCTGCTGCATATTCAGACTAATGCGCTGCTAGAGCTGCCAGCTAATGTGACTGTGGTGCGAATTGGTAAACCCAATGACCGAGTTCCCCCAGACATTGATGTTTCTGGGTTTCCCGACTCAGAAATTGTCTCGCGGTCCCATGCGGCCATTCGGGTAGAAGGGGACGTCTACTACATTGAGGATGTCGGCAGCTCAAACGGCACTTACGTTAACAATATGCCGCTGCCTGTAGGCAACCGTCACCGACTGCGGCCGGGCGATCGCATCGCTTTGGGCAAAGGGGATAAAGTGTCCTTTCTCTTTCAGGTTGGTTAATCTTGAAGAACATCTTTAGGCATCGATCACCTGAGCGGCCATTTTTTAGTTTGGCTTGTGTAATGTGATTACTCTCTCCCTGCTTCACCCTCTAAATAAAACGCCGGTCCAGCACTGGACGTTTGAGAAGGAACCTGTTATCCGCATCGGCCGCTCCACCGACAACGATGTCATTCTCTACAGTGCTGTCGTGTCTCGTCATCACGTAGAAATTCACCGCACCGATAGCGGTTGGGAAATCAGAAGCCTGGGCACCAACGGCACTTACTTAGAGGGTAAGCGCATTGCTGAGGCACCCGTTCAAAACGGCATTATTATTCGCTTGGCCCGTTCGGGCCCCAATATCCAAATCAACATGACCGAGGAGAAACGATCTCCCCTTCAGGAGCTGTTAGAAAACCGCTCTCGCATGGCGGCCTCTTTTACCACTGTAGAATCCCCCTCGGTAGAATTTGATAGCGAGTTTAAAGCCGTTCTAACCCTTTAGAAACCTGATCTAGCGATTCCTCATTTTCCAACGTGCAGCTTGCTAGATTCTCCTGCCCTCTGCTCTCTACAGCCCACGGCCCTACAACCCTACGGGTGCAGTCTCGCTGCGTTAGACTTCCCTAAGACGTTTTAGCCCAACTAGCTGAAGACTCATGGCGCGGGGCGATCAGATTTATGTAATGCGCGAACTGGCCGGCATTCCCGGCCTTTACGAACACCACGGGATTGACTGTGGTGACAATACGGTCATTCACTACCGCAAGACCGGCAGCGAGGCCGCCGTCACCCGTACCCACTTCGATACCTTTGCTCAAGGCAAGCCCATCTACACCGTGGTACAGCCCGTCTCCTTCGTACCGGATGTGGTGATGGAGCGGGCCGAAAGTCGCCTGGGTGAACGCCGCTATGATCTCTTTTTCAACAACTGCGAGCACTTTGCTAACTGGTGCAAAACCGGACGCAGTGAAAGTCCTCAGCTCGCCAACTTCGGACTGCGGCTGGAGCAGCTGCGCCTGCCCGAAGTCCGAGGACTGATTGAAAGAACAGCCCAAGATCGCTCCCCTGAGCAGGCGATTGCCCTCTTCCAAAAAGCCCTGGGCGACATTTCCAGCGCCTACCAAACCCTACGCACCCAAGCTCAGCAGGCCCAGCAGGAAGCCGATACCTGGCAGCGAGTCGCCCAAGCCGCCCTGCGAAAGCAGCGAGAAGACCTGGCCCGCGCCGCCCTCCACAAAAAAGTCGCCGCCCAAAAGCAGCTAGACAGTCTTCAGACTCAGCTTGCCGAGCTGGTCGATATGCAGCTGACCTTGCTGCGTAACCGGGAAATTTCGGAGGAGCGGTTTCGGTTGGGGTAGGGGACTGGAGTGGATGGGTAGGGAAGGTGGGGAAGCGGAGGAGTGGGGGGAGATTGGGCAGGAGGAGCGAAGCAGGGTTCTTCTCGTTCCCAAGCTCTGCGTGGGAATGCCCTACGAAGGCTCCGCCTCCTCTAATGTCTAACTCCTCTCCCCTCCCTCCTGCCCTCTGCCGAATCAGTGAGCCTGTCGAACTGCTGCCTTTCCCAATAGCCAGACCATGCCGCCGCCTTTGATGGCACCGCCGATCAGGCCGCTGAGAAAGGCAATGCCAACGTTGACGGCTCGACAACCGTACAGCCAGTTGGGGTCTTGCAGGGGATTTACGGATGGGGGCGGCACTGAAAATTCCGAGTAGCGGCAAACGCTGTGGATAACGGCCTGGGTGGGTAGAAGGCTCTGTGCCAAGGGCCTGATCAAGCGGGTGTAGGGCACCTCCATATTGAAGGCTAGTCTCAACGTCAGGTCGATTACCCAGCTAGCGCCTAATGCCAGGGCGACTGCGCTGATCAAAATCCACCAGTAAACCCTGGGGATTTGTTGGCGCAGCACCAGAGCTTGCCCCAGCCCTATCGTGGCTCCCATAACCGTGCCAGCAAACACGCTCCGAAGTGAGAAAAGCGCCTCGGACAGCGGCAGCACCAGGGCCAGGATAATGACAAAGCCTAATCCGACCAGGCCAAAGCCCACTGTCACCACCCACCAGCGCCAGATCGGCAGCCAGCGGCGTAGCAGCCAGCCCTGCCAAAAGCCTAGTCCAATACTGGAAACGACCAGTAGACCAAAGACGTTGAACAGAGCAACTGCGATCGCAAAGATCACTGCCGTACCCAGGGTCCACTGCAGCCAAAACAAAACCGGATTAAAAGAACGCGCCATACCGTTTCCTTTTCCCCCTATCCTGCAACTAGTGTATGCGTTCGTGATTGCCTGCTGGAAACTGACCCGCCGTGGGATAATCGATCTCCTGTAATCTGAGGCGACTGGAGCATGACCCCGGCGGTGCCATACACGGCAGACTTGACCCAAGGAAATCCGGCGAAGGAGGTGGATCTGAACTTCCAGCTGCCCGATCCGGAAGATGAAAAGATTTCTGAGCCGGAGTTTAAGCGGCAGATTGAGGTGGCCTGGCAGGTGTGCGATCGCTTCGACCTGCAGACCGACATCTGGCGAGGCCGAATCTTGCGTACGGTGCGCGACCGGGAAAGAAAGGGCGGCGACGGTCGAGGCACTGGCTTTCTCAACTGGCTGAAGGATCAAGAGATTACCAAGAGTCAGGCCTACTCGCTGATTGAGCTGGCCGACAGCGCCGATGCGCTGCTGCAGGAAGGGCTGCTAGAGCCTCAGGACGTGAACCAGTTCAGTAAGCGGGCCTTTGTTGAGACGGCCCAGTCTGCGCCCGAGGTGCAGCAGATGGTCAGCGATGCCGCTCGCAAAGGCGACCACATTACCCGCCGGGAGGTGCGCCAGATCTCCGATGAGTGGACAGCCATGACCTCCGAACTGCTGCCGGAAGAAGTGCGGGAAAAAGCAGCCAACAACACCATTCCCACGCGCTACCTGGCTCCCCTGGTGCGGGAGATGGAGAAGCTGCCTGAGCTGCACCAGCAGACCCTCAAAACCGAAATTACCATCAACCCCGACGTCGATACGCTCAAGCAGGTTACTTCTGAGGCCCGCTACCTAGCGAAATACCTGGGGGCGGCCAACCAGGTGCAGTCGATCGGCAGCGGTGGGGTAGAGCTAGAAACGGCCCTGGAAGAGGCTCTGCGGGTGGGCTGCCTAAGCGCCACCGCCGACATGGTGACCCAAGCGGCCCAGCTGGAGCAAACCGCCGCCAAGCTCTACACCACCTGGAAGCGCCTCAACAAGCTGGCCGAACGGGTCTATGTCGATAGCGGCGAGAGCACGCCTAACTTGCGATCGCTCCTCAATGCCCTGGCTCCCCTCACCAGCGAAATTGTCGAAATCCAGCTTGGTGACAGCGACAGCCCCCTATCGCGTACCATCCGCTGGCGGCTGCTCGACGATGGTGGCCCCGATGAAAGCGACTTTTGAGCCGAAACGCTGGGCCAGAGGCAGGTTGGGGCTAAGCCTGCCTCTGGCCCAGCAAGGATCTCTAGAAAAATTAGGGCTGCAGCCTACGAACTCTTCCTGCTTGGGCAAGGACTGACCACCTCCTGACAATCCCCCCAAATGATGATTTTGCTGACCTCTGGGACCATTAGGATCACAACTGTTAAGTCTTGAAAAGCTGTCTGGGCCGCCGCGCTAGGTCAATTTCAATTCCCGAGTTTACTGCCAAACCCACGCCCACTGATTAATTCTCGACAAAAGAATTATGCGTTACCTTGGCAGGAATAGGACAGCAACTGCATTTTGGTTAGGCAGTATGAACCTTAAAACTTTCAGGGAAAAGCCTGCCTTCTGGTCGAACACTCCATACTGGAGGTACGGTCTAGCCGAGCTGTCCGTCTGGCTTGAATCTAATTTAATGTGTCTTGGAGAATACTGTGTTTGAGTACCTGCCGCCGCTCAACGAGCACAATCTTCCCTACCCCGACACGCTTCATCCCATCGTGGTCCACTTTGTGATTGCGATGGTGCTGTTTGCTTTTGTCTGCGACATTATCGGCTACTTCACCAAGAATCAGAAGCTGCTTGAGGTGAGCTGGTGGAACCTGGTGTTTGCCACCGTTTCCATTTTTATCGCCGTTATCTTTGGCCAAATCGAAGCCGGATTAGCAGAGCCCTACAACGCTTCAGTCTCCACACTCAACCTGCACACGCTATTGGGCTGGGCGCTCTCAGGCATTTTGGCGGGGGTCACTGGCTGGCGCTATGTGATTCGCCGCAACTTTCATTCGCTGCCGATTCCTTACCTTTTAGCTGCGGCGCTGCTGACGGTTCTGGTGATTGTCCAGAGCTATTTAGGCAGTGTGCTGGTGTGGGTCTACGGCCTGCACACTGCCCCGGTGGTGGAAGCGATTAGAGAAGGAAAGCTGTCATGAGATCGGACCTAGTGAACCAGTTGGGCGATCAGCTGGGGGCAAACAACCTGCCCTATGCCATTCCGCTACACCCCAATTTTGTGCACCTGACCCTGGGGCTGTTTATCGTTGCGATCGCATTCGATATCGTCGGTGCCCTCTTTCCGGTTGACAAGGCCGTCTTTAAGTACCTGGCGATTCCGGTAACGCGCTCCGGCCTGTTTGACGTGGGCTGGTACAACCTGGTTGGGTCTGCGGTGATCACGTTTTTCACGGTGGCCTCTGGGTTCTACGAGATCCTGCTGTCTAACCCAATTTTAGATGT
>JACVRP010000118.1 GCA_014534385.1 Cyanobacteria bacterium Co-bin13 | reverse complement strand
GCGCCAGTGACACCTCCCATTACCGGCTATCGCTTTACGGGTGGCGGCTTTGGGCATGGGGTGGGCATGAGCCAGACGGGCGCTTATCACCTGGGTAAACTGGGCTGGACCAACGATCGCATTTTGCAGTTCTACTTCCCAGGCACTACGCTGCAGCCGATTAACTCAAATCTGGTGCTGTGGCGCGACCCCGAGGCTGTTCCCCAGGGAGGCTAACCGCAGCCGCTTGCTAGTCAAGGCGGGTAGGCAGTGCCTACCCGCTTTGATTTAGTGCAATTTGAGGCAGGAGTGGGTTTGCCTAGCTAGAGAGCTGCGCTCCCTGGCGGTGGCGGAGATAGAGCGCAACCGCAGCGGCAATAATTGCGATCGCAGAGAGCACGTGCACCACGTTGAAGGGAGTCCCTGGGAAAAACCAGGAGTCGGTGCGCAGAAACTCAATAAAAAAGCGCCCCAGGGGATACCAGATCAGGTAGCACAGGGCCAAATCTCCCGGCTTCAGCTGGGCATTGAAGCGGCGAGAAATGCCGTATAGCACCACAAACCCGGCCAGGTTCCACAGCGACTCGTAGAGAAACAGCGGCTGAAAGCGGGTGCTGTCGGGATATTGGGCCAGGTTGTTGTAAGGAGCAATGCGGTGTTGAGGGTCAATCCGTAGGCCCCAGGGCAGGGTTGTGGGCGGGCCGTAGAGTTCCTGGTTAATGAAATTGCCCCAGCGGCCAATGGCCTGGGCCAGCGGCAGGCCCAATGCGATCGCATCGAGGTAGGGCAGCGGGTTGAGCTTGCGCAGGCGGGTGAAGATCCACAGCGCAATCGCCCCAAAGATAAAGCCGCCAAAGATGTGGATGCCGCCACCCCAAATTTGCAGAATGCGACCGGGATTTTCCAGGTAGTAGCCTAGGCCCTCAGGCCCACGCGGAGACTGAATAAACACGTAGTACAGCCGCGCCCCAATAAAGCCTGGAATCAAAATCCAGAACAGCATATCCCATAGGTTTTCGGGATCTTCGCCTTTACGGGCGACCTCTCGACTGGCGACAAAGGCAGCAGACAAAATCGCTGCCAGCATCAGCAGGCCGTACCAGCGCAACGCAAAGGGGCCGATTTCAAAAATAATGGGACTAACGGGTGGATACATGCCTAATCCTCTAGATAACCCAACTCCTGCAGCCGCCGCCGCACTTCCGGGTCTTCAAAATTGGTGGCCCGTTCTGCCGTGGTCAGACCCTCTTCGGAGGTTCCTGAGAAGGCCTGCAGGCATTCCTGCAGCAGCTCTACATTCTCCGGCAAAATGCCGCTGAGGTTTAAATCCTCCGTGGGATCTTCTAGCACATCGTAGAGCTCGACTGCCCGTCCTTCGGTTTCGATCAGCTTGTGGCGACCCATCCAGACTGCCCGCCGGGTGCGATCGCAGGCTCTGTCCCGCACCAGTTCTGGCTGTCGCCGCTGCATCAGGTTGACCACGTTCTGCGGTGGGATAGCTTCGGCAAAAACATAGTCCCGCTCGGTTTCCTTCAGCGCCTGGGTCAGATCTAGGCAGGCTTCTTCTGCAGTGGCCAGCCCAGCGGCGGTCAGCACCGTGTGGAACAGCCGACGCGTCGAGACCACCGACTCAACTCGAGTATCGTCGGGAAACTGTTTCGCCGGGTCACGGATAATCAGCGGCACTCGAACCAGTTCGTTGTAGATCGACAGGCTGTGGCCCATAAACTGCTTTTCGCCCAGGTGCTCGCCGTGGTCGGCACAAATAATCACCAAAGTATTGTCTAGCTGTCCCGTTTGCCGCAGCCGATCAAAAAAGACCCCAAGCTGGGCATCTTGATAGGCCACCTCAGCGTCGTACATGCCGTCTAGGGTTTTCTTCTGACGGTCGTCTAGGGCTCCGGTCAGGGGAGCCAGCCAGCCGTACACATCGCCGTTGAAGCGCTGCAAGAAAGTCTGGGCTTTGCGGTCAGCCAGCACATGGGGGGCAAACTTCTCGACGTAGGCGCGCGGCGCGTGGTAAGGCATGTGGGTGCCCATCAGGTTGACGAAGGCAAATACGGGCTGGTCAGCCTTCACGCCAGTGCGGTTGATAAACAGGCGGGCCGTATCCTCCAAAGACTTGGCGGTATTGCCCTTAAAGCTTAGAGCCGTCTGCCACAGGGGCACCATCAGCGGCGTAAAAGACAGCGCCAGCAGCGCATCAGATCGGGCAAAGGCATCCTGAATGCGATTGAGCACGCCTGCTACCTGGCGCTTAAACCACTGGCGGTAGCGGCTGATTAGCCCCGGTGACGCGCCCGCCTGGTTAGGCCGCGAAGTGAGCAGACCGCTGTAGTTGAGAAAGCTGGCAAAGCCTCGCCGCAGCCCGTTGTTAATCACTCCCACCAGCGGGTTGTTGCAAAAGCCTGCCGTGAAGTAGCCGCCGTCGCGCAGCCGCTCTGCCAGGGTGGTTAGATCGGCAGGCATCACCGAGTAAGACTGCAGCAGCCCATGCTCAGAAGGATACAGGCCAGTGAACATAGACGCATGGGAGGGCACCGTCCACTGCGCCGCCGCAACGGCCTGGGTAAAGAGGGTGGCTTCGGCTGCGATCGCATCTAAATTTGGGGAAGTCTCCTTCTCGTACCCGTAGCAGGACAGGCGATCTGCCCGCTGGGTATCAAGAACGAGAAACAGGATATCGGGACGTTGGGTAGGCATAAGCAGCCATCAAAACAGTTAACAGCGGAGAAAAGTGAGCGTTCTTCGACCCTTTTACAGCGGGAGGCTCAGATCAACCAGGCCAAAGACTGATCTATCCATCACATCCCATCTTGCCAGGGATAGACAACGCCCGGGGGATGGACATTGCCGCTAGCCCCCTACCGCGCCCAAAATTTCCTCATCGGTGGAGAAATCAACCTCAGCCCGATCGCGGCCAGTGGCCAGGTAGTCTTGCTCAAAGGAATCTTTCAGCCCGCTCACCAGGTCGAACTGGGGCTGCCAGTTTAGCTCGGCCTTAGCTTTATCAATGGCTGTAAAGAAATGCTGCACCCGCATCGGAAAGGCCTTGCGCTTGCCAAAGTCAAACTGCTTGGGATCATAGTGAACAATTTTGAGATCGCTGGGCGACTTGCCAGCCGCTTCAGCACAGGCGCGGGCCAGCCCATCAAAGGTGACCGCCTTGGTCCCAGAAATGTTGTAAATCTGGCCTATGGCTTTGTCATTGCCCAAGACCGCCGCCATTGCCGCCGCCAGATCCTGCACGTGGCCTAATTGAGTCAGGGGCAGGCCATTACCCGGCACCGGCACCGGGCGATCGCGCACGATCCGATCAAAGAACCAGGCTTCTAGATCGTTGTAGTTTTGTGGGCCATAGATATAAACCGGGCGGATTGATGTGAAAGGTACGCCCTGGTCGACCAGATAAGTCTCGGTTTCAAACTTGCCCTTATGACGACTGTTGGGATCGACCGCATCGCCTTCAATGTGAGGCATTTGGTCAGACTTGAGATACACTCCGGCAGAGCTGACATAGACGAAGTGCTGCAGCTTGCCGCTAAAAATTTCAATCAAGGGCTGGGTGTCGCTCAGCTCTCGCCCGTTGTTGTCAAAAATGGCGTCAAAAGATTCTCCGCTCAGCTTCTCCTTTAGTCCGGCAGCATCGCGCCGGTCGCCCTGGATCTGCTGCACGCCAGCTACTGGAGCAGGCTTGTTGCCTCGGTTAAACAGCACCACCTCATGGCCCTGTTCCACCAGCAGGCGGGTCAGGTAAACGCCAATGAAGCGGGTGCCCCCCATAACCAAAATCCGCATAGCCACCTCCCAACAGCTTGAAGTATTTACTTATCTTAAAACGGGGCGATCCTGGAATATGGTCTTAAGAACAGGAAAGAATTGCCCTACATCGCCTAAGCTGGTGCGATACCCCCGGCGTCCTGATTAACCTCAAACGCAGTTTCCGCCCAAAGCCTAGAATAGTAGGGATCGCCACCGGCCCCGAAACAAATGCAGAATCAATGCGGAGCCGGACTAGGAGAGAGACTAAGCCTGAATGCGTGAGCTAGAGCAAGCCTACCGAGTCCTTGAGCTAGAGCCTGGTGCTTCTATCGAAGAAGTCAACCAGGCTTATAAGGATCTGGTTTTTATCTGGCACCCCGACCGCATTCCCAAGGAAAACGAACGGCTGGTCCATAAAGCTCAGGAAAAAATTAAGCAGTTGAACCATGCGCGGGACGTGCTGCGATCGCAGCCTCGCTCCAGTTCGCCCGGACGTGCCCGTACCTACGGTGGCTCGGCCTATTCCGGCTCTACCTATTCCGGCTCTAGTGCCCAAAGCTCAAGCTATCGCGGCAATCCTAGCAGCTATTACGCCAACAGAAGCAGTGCCTACAGCAGCGCTGCTGGCAGCAGCCATACCGGCAACGGCAGCAGTGCTAGCTCCAGCCAGGGCCCCAACCCATCCTCCAACCAATCCGGCAATGAAGCTGCCGACCAATCTCAAGAGGCTCAGTCGGCGGCCTATCAAAATCGCTATAGCCGCTATCGCCGCACCGGCTACAGCGCACCCGAATCTGGGGCTCAACCGCCCACTTCGGGTAGTCCTTCTAGCGGCTCCGCCCAACCTCCCTATACGACCTCAAGGGCTCCCTCTGCCTCAGGAGCCGCCAACACCCAACCTCATACCCCACCAGAAAAACCTCCTGCTGGGGGAAGTGGCCCGCCTAGTACAGGCAAAGCTAGCAACGGTCACGGCTATGGCAGTGATAGCCCCCCGGTAAGCAGTTACAACAGCTATAACAGCTACAATTCCTACACCCGCAACTCCGCCAGCAGCACCCACCGAGCCCGACAAAATCCTGATTTAAGCGGGTCAGATTTTCGCGGAGCCAACCTGCGGGAAAAAGACTTTTCTGGACGCAATTTAAGCAGCGCTGACCTCAGTGGCGCTGACCTCAGTGACGCCTTCCTACATAAGGTCAACTTTAACCGAGCTAACCTTAGTCGAGCCAAACTCTTTAGGGCCAACCTGCTGCAGGCTGACCTCAGCCATGCCAATCTACGAGAGGCTGATTTGATTGGGGCAGATCTCAGTGGTGCCGACCTCAGTGGCGCTGATCTCAGCGGGGCTAGGGTCAGCGTTGGCAGCAAGACGATGGTAAAGCTCACGGGCACTATTTTGACTGGAGCCATCATGCCTGACGGCTCAATCCACGATTAAACCCATCTACCCCTGCTAAAAAAACGCCTCCTATTAAGGAGGCGCTGTGAACTTTCAGGTCTGGCTTAGGTTCAGGCTTAAGCTTGGCTCAGGCCTATCCCAATTCACCCAAGTCCTGCTACAAATGCCTGCTGGCAGCGGCGCACGTAGGCCTTGGGCATACCCTCAGGGAATCAAGTCAAAAGAGCGATTCCCCTGAGCCGTAGGCTGCGCCAGTGTGGCACCTGTAGCTCTAATTAAAGGGATTGGCATTAGCTATTGCTATTGCTAACAACCCTATAGCAGTAGGATTCAAAGAGCGTGCTTAGGCTTTAATCTAAACACGTTCACTCTGTCCTAAGCTTTCTCAGAAGAGCTATGTTTAGCCAACAAAAATGCCCGGAGCATAGGCTTCGATCACCTTTCCTGTCTGAGAGCAGGTGATCATTAAATAGTCGCAGCTGGGGCACTGGGTGCGGGTTAATTGCTCCTGCTCCAAGTGAAACCGCTCCGCTGACTTGCCACAGTTAGGGCAGCAAACATGGTGAGAAAAACTGCGCATTGTCCTGTTCCCCAAGAAGTTAATGTCTGGTGAAACTCTTCTAAAAGGAAAATGCATGTTTGCTTCCAGTTCACCTTCTGGCAAGTGCTAGAAGGTGGGGTGACAAGCATTTTGCTTTAGAAAAGCTCTTTAGTATCTAGTGATATTATGTCAACTTCTCCCAAGGGGTGCAATCAACCGTTATAAAGATTTAAGCCGGGGATCGCCCATCATATAAGTGATCCCCGGCTTTACGGAAACTTCAAAAAGACCCTATATTCGGGTTTCTGCCTGAGTTTTCTCAGCATTAAATAGCGATCTCGCCGTCAAATTAAATGTTTTCTTTAGGAGGCATCGGTTTAGTTATTACGGCCTTAGACAGCATCTATGTCTACAGGTTCTTCCATCTATCGCAGGATAGACACCGGTTAACAGGCTGGAAGCAGTACAACATTTTGCTCTTTCCAAGTTTAATATTGGGTAACTTTCATCAAGGCTTTAGAAGCTGCCCATTCAGGGATTCAGCAGCCCTGTTAACAGCGTTTACCCTTTCCCTTCCTTTGAAAGATTGCCCCTTGAACTGATCTATACCCTGGTCCAAATTCAGATCTGGCATTTTGCTTAAGGAGAAGCTTCAGATCTGGGCTTGGACTCGGTAAGCTGTTCCTAAATTCTGCCGCTATGCGCTATCAAATTCGCCATGTCTGCCGCTACAGCTACCGCCAGCCTGTCACTTTGAAGCCCCACGTTTTGAGGCTCAGGCCGCGCAGCGATGCCTCGCAGCGGCTGCAGCAATTTCAGATCACCCTTACGCCTGAGCCAACGGCTCTGAGTCAGCTAATTGAGTTTGAGGGCAACTCTGTCCTTGGCCTTTGGTTTAGCGCTGACAAAACGGCTCACCTAGCAATTGAGGCCGTGTCGGACGTTGAAACCTGCCGCACCAATCCCTTCGACTACCTGGTTGAACCTTGGGCGTTGAGTTTTCCGTTGGATTATCCTGCCTCTGTGCTGGCCTGCCTACAGCCGTACCTGCATAACCCTCTATTTCCCATGATTGATCCCGGAGTCGTGCAGCTAGCCCAGTCGTTGCTCCACGATGTGCAGGGCAACCTGGGGTATTTTTTAACTGCCCTGACTCAAAAGATCGTTGAAACCTGCGAGTATACGGTGCGGGAATTGGGGCCACCTTTACCGGCAGGCATCACCTGGTCCCAAAAGCGGGGCAGCTGCCGAGACTACGCGGTACTGTTTATGGCTGCCTGCCGGTCTCTGGGGTTGGCGACTCGTTTTGTTAGCGGCTACTACAGTGGCTACGCCACAGAGGCTGCAACGACCACCGAGGGTGAACTGCATGCCTGGGTAGAGGTCTACATCCCTGGAGGTGGCTGGCGCGGGTTTGACCCAACCCACGGGCTAGCCGTAGCCGATCGCCATATTGCGCTAGCTGCCGGTGCCCATCCGAGTCAAGCTGCCCCTGTTACGGGTGAGGTGCTTGAAGGGGGAACCGTGCCCTCCACCCTGGAAAACCACATCACCCTTAAGGTGCTGGAGGTGTGAGGCGCTAGCCCCGGGGCAATTGCGGTTGGTGAGCGCAGTTAGCCACCCTGCTAGGGCTGGGAAATGTCTGAGATATGTGGGGTGAGCGGCGAGGAGTCTTGGTTCCAGCTGATGTCGGGCATGCTGGCGGCGGCCTCTTTCAAGGCGTTTTCCCAGTGCTCGCGCATTTTGATCAGATAGGGGTCGCCTGCCCGAAACTGGGCCCTGTGGCGCACCGCAAAGGTATCAGCTTCGTACATCACCATGTTTACTGGCGGGCCTACCGACAGATTGGAGCGCATGGTGGAGTCGATAGACAGCAGGGCACACTTTGCGATCGCATCTAGCGACGATTCAAAAGACAGCGTCCGGTCCAAAATGGGCTTGCCATACTTGGTTTCCCCGATTTGCAGAAACGGCGTCTCGGGTGTCGCCCGGATACAGTTGCCCTGGCTGTAGACCAGATAGAGTTCGGGCGCGGCTCCCGGAATCTGCCCGCCCAGCAAAAAGCTGCACTGAAAATCAATGTTGTCTTTTTCCAGCCAAGTGCGATCGCTTTCTTGAAACGAGCGAATCTGATTGCCCAGGTAGCGAGCGACTGCATAAAGCGTGGGCAGATTGTGCAGGTTAGAGGCTGCATTGACCTTAATGTCCCACTCCAAAGAGTGGATCACGGCCTGGGTAATCGAGAGGTTGCCCGAGGTACAGAGCAGCACCACCCGCTCTCCGGGCACAGAGAAGTCAAAAAGCTTGCGGTACGAGGAAATATAGTCAACTCCCGCGTTGGTGCGCGAATCCGCTGCCAGGACGAGCCCCCGACGCACCAAGATACCCAGACAGTAGGTCATGTTCTTTACCCACGTAAAAGACGCTGGATCTTTTTGAAACCCAGCGTCCGGTTAAAGGTCAATCTCAAGGATTGATCTAGTTCAGAGACCTAACTTAACAAGATTCTAAGAATTAGTCTGCTTGCTAGAGGTCTGAATATACAGAATTAGCAAAAAGACCGTCGGTACCAAAACAAACAAAATACTGGCAACAAAGCCAAGTTTATTAACTTCCATTAGCGTCCGCCTCTACTCTCAACCAGATGAACGGCAAGTTTCGTCTTTAAGAATATCACTCCCCCAGAGTTTGGGTGTGCCTCTTAGGCAGCCAGCTAGGGCTCACACAGAGGTGGTTGAGGCCGCTTGTCCCTGCTTAGACCGGTTCGGCTTAGTCACCACCGTCACCGGCCCTTGAACCGCTGTTTGACAGGCTAAGCGGCAGTTAGCAGGCCATTTGCGGAGCTTTTTCTCTTCTACCCCCGTGCGGGGCGACAGGTTGTCTAGACCCTCAGTAATCTCGACTACGCAGGTGCCACACTGCCCATAGCCGCCACAGTTCATCATCTTGCCCCTAAAGGTGTAGAGGTCGATGCGGTTCTCCAAAGCTTTGAACCGAAGGTTGGCTCCGTCGGCCACAACAATTTCTTGGTTTTCTTTAAGAAACTTTACAGTAGTCATTGAGTGTATTCTCCTTGCGATCGCTATCAGCAACTGCCGAACTACCTGGAATGGGTAGGGCTTTGCCCTAAAATCCCCTACGGACTGCCCACTAAACCGTCACTATAAGATCCGGATCTGCTTGCGCCGAATATTAGCAATGGTTACACTTCGTTAAACACTTTCATTTTTACACTCCGGCTGTCAAAACTGCCCCTGCAGGATCCAGGTCATTTTGGCAGATCGTCGGTAGCCCAATTCCATCTTCGGAAAAGGGCCAACTGCGGGGATCGTAGGGGTTCGGAGTCTGATAGTCTTATCAGTATCTAGCACCCTTACATAAGTTCTTGAGAACCTTTGTTGAAATCAAGAGGAGGAGCGTAGTCGATGGGACTACCCTGGTACCGCGTACACACAGTTGTCCTGAATGATCCAGGGCGGCTGATTGCTGTGCACCTGATGCACACCGCTCTGGTAGCTGGCTGGGCTGGCTCGATGGCGCTATTCGAATTGGCCACCTTTGACCCGAGCGATCCTGTATTAAATCCCATGTGGCGGCAGGGCATGTACGTGCTGCCGTTCATGTCACGTTTAGGGGTAACCCAATCCT
>JACVRP010000176.1 GCA_014534385.1 Cyanobacteria bacterium Co-bin13 | reverse complement strand
GGCTATAGTCTGGGGTACTTCAATCCAGTTCCCCCCAGACTTGGGGGCTAGGGGGGCGGTAACCGCCGTAGGACGGGGTGCAGGGGTGGAACCCCTGGCTGGGGACGCAGCCCCCACACCCCCAAACAATCGGATGTCCTAAGCTATGTGGCGACAGCTATATCACGCCTCTGCTGCAGGCGTATACAGCACACGCGATACAGCAATGGCTATAGGCAGCCCGAATGCATAAAAAACTGTAAACTCAGCAGTCAACTTCCTGAAGAAATGTAATAATAGATACAGACAGATAAAAGGATAAATCGTTCATCTTGCTTATGAACATTTCTTCTTAGACATGGGTTGAAGCAGGACGGAAGTAGGGACTCATCCCCAAGGAACGCGCCTCAACCATAGCCGTTGACTTAGAGGCGAAGATGATGAATAGCGCAATGATCGAAGGTCTACAAATTATTGCTGTTGTGACGGCAATGACGTTAGTGGTGTGCCCAGCTCTGCTGTGGGTACTGCCCGACCGGATTCACCAGTCTAATGGGACGAGTGCAGCTTAGCTGACTTGCTCATCGCTCGAATCCTTTCTCAATTTTTTAGTGTTCTATCCTCTCTAGACAGAATGCATAGAAACGGGAGCCTGAATCAGGCTCCCGTTTTTGTTTTGATAGGTTGTTAGCTGTCTCTACAGGTCTGATTGCGCCTGCTGATTGAGGTAGAATGCGATCGCATCTGCCGTGATTTGGGACATCGGCCGCCCTTCTCGGTCAGAGGCGGCTTTGAGAACGGTATAGACATCGTTGGAGATGCTAATGCGGTGGCGATTTTCCTTGGCTAGCTTAACGGCATCCTGCACTGGGACGTAGTTTTCGCTAAATCTGCGAATGGCCTCAAAACCAATGCGATCGCAAAAGTCGCCAAAGCTTTCTCCCGCCTGGCGCTCTTCACGGAAGAGGACAAAGATCGGCTCTAGCTTACTCTCAATGTCATTTTCATGGAGCCGCTCCATAAAGGGCTGTGCCAGCCGCGTTTGATTGGGAGAACCGCCCAACCAGACCTGATAAGACTCAGGCGCACTGCCGACAAAGCCCAGTTCGGCCATGTAGGGGCGAGCGCAGCCATTGGGGCAGCCCGTCATCCGCACGACAAAGTGCTCGTTTTCTAGACCCAACTTAGTTAGCAGCGTGCGGAGCCGCTCCAAAATGCTGGGAATAATCCGCTCTGACTCAGTAACTGCCAGACCACAAGTTGGCAGTGCCGGGCAGGCCATCGCGAAGCGCACTAGCGGGTCAATTTCCGTCTCGGCTTTGATGCCGTTGCGGCTGAGGATGTCCTGAATGGCAGCTTTGTCTTGGGGATCAATCTCGTACAGCAGCACGCTCTGGTTAGGCGTAACCCGCATGGGCAGATTGAAGCGCTCAACGATCTCCCGCAAAGCCGTCTTTAGCTTGAGGGTGCCGTTGTCGTAGACGCGACCGTTGTCGATCTGTACGCCAACAAACAGCTTGCCATCGCCCTGCTCATGCCAGCCTAAGTAGTCGTAAAATTTCCAGTCGGGCAGGGGCTGGTAGGGCTGCAGCGGCTTGCCCAGGTACTGCTCTACCTGTTGCCGGAAGCGATCTACGCCCCAGTCATGGAGGAGATACTTCATCCGCGCATGGCGACGGTTATAGCGATCGCCGTAGTCCCGCTGAGTCGCCACGATGGCCTTCATCACATCGTAGACGTCGGCCTTATCGACATAACCGATCTCATCGGCAGTTCGAGCAAAGGTCTCTTCCTTGTTGTGGGTGCGGCCTAAACCGCCGCCCGCCAGGATATTAAAGCCCTGCAGCTCACCCTGGTCGTTGGTCATTACAACCAGCGTTACGTCCTGGGTGTAGGCATCGACCGAGTTGTCTCCCGGCACCGTCACCGCAATTTTGAACTTGCGGGGCATGTAGTGGGTGCCGTAGATCGGCTCTAGGTTGCCTTCAATGTTGGTGCCATTCGTGTTGCGCTGGCGAGCTGCCACGACGTCGGGGTGCTCCTCTACGGAGAGGAACTTTTCCCCATCCAGCCAAATTTCGTAATAGGCTTCGGTTTGGGGGCGCAGCAGGTCGGCGATGTTGTCAGCATACTCACAGGCCAGGGTGTATTCAGGCCGATTTTTGAACGGCGCTGGTGGAGCCATCACGTTGCGGTTAATATCGCCGCAAGCCCCCAGGGTCGAACCCAGGTTCTGCACAATAGCCGCAATCGTCGCCTTCAGATTCTTCTTGAGCACGCCGTGGAGCTGAAAACCCTGACGGGTCGTGGCCCGCAGCGTGTGGTTGCCGTATTCGTCGGAGAGCTTGTCTAGGGTCAGATACAGCTCAGGGGGAATGAAGCCGCCCGGATTCCGGGTGCGGAGCATCATCTGATAGTCTTTTTCAGCCCCTTTAACGCGATTGTCCCGGTTGTCTTGCTGGTAAGACCCGTGAAATTTAAGAATTTGAATTGCGTCTTCAGAAAAGTGGGTCGTGTCTTCCAGCAGTTCGGTCGCAAGCGGTTCTCGCAGAAAGTTGCTCCGCTCTTTGAGAGCCTCTACTTTGGAGCGCTTTTGCGGGCTTGCGCCGGAGTCTTGATGAGCTGGCTTAATAGGGGTCTGAACCATGAACAGGATTCCAGTCAGTTTTGGGCGACAATGATTTGGGCAACTAAATTTGTGCGATCGCAATTTGGGCGATCGCAACTCGGACGACCGTAACGCATTCACCGGTGGAGCATTCACCGTCTTATGAGGTGCCGATGAAAGAATCCTTAAAGGCCGGTAAATCGGTCGGATTTTGGGTGAATGATATAGCTATATTATCACTGGATCCACTGGGCACGTTAGGACTTCGTTAGGGAAACGTTAAAAATTCAGGCAGGAGCGCTGACGGAAACCGGGCAGGCAAACCGTTTAGCATGGGGAAATGACGGCTGGTAATCAGCGCCTGCGGCTGCACTCTAGGAACGCTATGTCAGATGCTCTGATGTTTGATGAAGAAATGTATGTTGTGCTGGTGCCCGGCGAGGAGGAGGTCTTTCTCACACCCGAGGAGCTGCTGGAGCGGCTGAAAGCTTTGCTCGCAGACCGCCAAGGCGACCTGCCGCACGACTTGCAGAAGTTTCAAACCCTAGAGCAGCAGGCCACTCATCTACGCGATACTGCCTGCGACTTTGAGCTGCGCCCCGGTGAGCAGATGCAGTGGTATGTTGTGCGTCTAGAGAAGTAGGCAGTCGCAAGTTCATGAGCAAGCGCATTCTCTTTTTAAGCAATGGTCACGGCGAAGATCTCAATGCCAGCTTAGTACTGAAGGCGCTTCGAGAGATTGCCCCTAACCTGGAAACGGCAGCCATGCCCATCGTGGGAGAGGGCAATGCGTACCGCAAACTAGACGTGCCCATCATCGGCCCCACCCAAAAGCTGCCGTCGGGCGGCTTTAACTATATTGTGGTGGGTCGCCTGCTCAATCCCTTGACCTGGGGCCAAGACACTAACCCAGTGAACTTTCTACGGGACTTGGCGGCGGGCTTGGTGGGGCTGACCTGGCGGCAGATTCAGGCCGTGCGCCGCTATAGCCAGCAATGCGATCTGCTGTTTGCTACCGGTGATATCGTGCCGATTCTCTTTGCCTACGTCACCGGAAAGCCGTTTATGGCGTTTCTGGTCTCGACCTCTAGCTACTACACAGGTCGAGCCGTGGTGCCGATGCTGGCGATGATAGCGCTGCGATCGCACCGCTGCCGCCAAGTTTTCACCCGCGATGCCTTCACCGCCCAGGACCTGCAGCAGCGGGGGCTATCAAAGACCCTCTTTGCGGGCTACCCCATCATGGATGTCTTGAGGCCTACCGGCAAAGACCTCAAGCTCAAGCCAGAACACCCCATGATTGCCCTGTTGCCCGGCAGCCGTCTGCCTGAGGCACTGCAAAACCTGGGTCTCCAGCTTCAGCTGTGTGAAGCCATAGCCCAGCGGCAGCCAGCCCAGTTTCAGGCAGCCCTGGTGCCCAGCATCACCGACGAGCGGCTGCAAAGCTTGGCCGATCAGCAGGGCTGGCGACTAGAGGAGGCAGGTCATCTAGTCAAAGGCGAAACTCACGTATTTTGCCACCGGGATGCCTTTGCCGACATTCTTCAATGCTGCAGTTTAGCCATTGGCATGGCCGGAACGGCGGTAGAGCAGGCCGTGGGTCTGGGCAAGCCTGTCGTGCAGATTGTTGGATCAGGGCCGCAGTTTACTTACCCCTTTGCCGAAGCCCAAATGCGGCTGTTGGGGCCGTCTATCGTCACTGTCGGCAAGCGCTCGGCGACTCCGGCTTTAATTGCAGAAGCCGCTGATAAGGTAGTCTCGATCCTCACCGATCCGGACTACACAGCCCAGTGTGTTAAGAATGGCAGGGAGCGCGTCGGGGAACCGGGGGGATCGGCTCAGATTGCCCGCTATCTAGCTGACTAGGCCTGAGCCGGGCAGGCATTCTAGGCAGAGACAAAGCTGTGAAGAAACTCTCTGAATTGCACCAAAAGTACTTTTCCTCCAGGCAGCGTGTGTCTTCCGAAACGCACCAGCACATGCGAAATAGCCTGCTGGAAGAATCGACGCTAGAGCGAAACTTTTTGATCTTGATTGTCGGCTCCTGCGTAATTGCTACTCTGGGGCTGCTGTCTAACAGTGCTGCCGTCATCATTGGGGCCATGATTATTGCCCCTTTAATGCTGCCCATTCGCGGCATCGCTTTTGGCATTCTGGCGGCTGATCGGCGGCTAATTCGATCTGGGCTGTTGTCACTCGTCATCGGGACGGCCCTGTCGGTCGCGATCTCCCTTCTCCTGGGCTACATCATAGGCATTGCTCAGTACGGCAGCGAGGTGATGGCTCGCACCCAGCCAACACTGCTCGATCTGGGCATTGCGCTAACGGCAGGTGCGATCGCAGGCGTTGCCAGGCTTGAACCCAAGATCTCAGCGACCCTCGCCGGAACCGCCATTGCCGTCGCGCTGATGCCGCCTATCTGCGTTGTTGGACTGTGGCTGGCGCAGGGCGATCCACGGCTGAGCCTGGGCGCACTGCTGCTGTACCTGACCAACCTGCTGGGCATCACCTTGGCCTGCATGCTGGCCTTTATCCTGGGTGGCTACTCCCCCTTGCACCGGGCTCGCCGCCCCTTAGGACTAACGCTGATGTTGACCAGCCTGCTGATGGTGCCGCTGGGCTACAGCTCCTTCAACCTGCTACGGCAAAACCAACTGGAGGCCAGCCTGCGGCAGGCGTTGCTAAATCGAACGGTAACATTTCAGCGTCTGCAGCTAGTCAGCATGGAGACTGATTGGCTCAGAAACCCGCCTGAGGTGTCGCTGATCGTCTACGCCGATGAGCCGCTAACGGCAAATCAGGTCGGGCTGCTGGAGGAATTTGTAGGTCGAGAGATGGGTCGCCCTTTTAGGCTCGTTTTTCAGGTGAGCCAGCTAGAGGAGGTCACCCATGAGCGGCCTATGCCCCCCTCCCAATAGCATCACTTTTGGGCAAAGCTATCTAGGGCCATTTGAGCCCGCGCCTGTACGGCAGGCACCGAGTCGTGCTTGACGACCGTTTCAAGGGCAGGCCGAATTTGATCGGCGTTTCCGCCAGGGGGCAGCGCCGCCGCCAAGGCTGCTAAGCCAACGACCGCGGCGTAGCGCACAACCCATTCAGGATCCGCCACTGCTTCAATCAGCGTCGTGAGCGCTTCGGTTTGGGCTGACTCGACCGCTGCTTCAGGCAGCTTCGACCAGTTCAGGGTGCCCAGTCCCTTAGCTGCCGCTCGACGCACGCTGAGGGCAAAATCTCCCCGAGCAGTTTCAACCAATACGTTTAGAGCACGAGGATCTTGGATCAGGGCCAATGCCCGAATTGCCCAAGCGCGAGCTCCGTAGTTGTGGCCATCGAGCTGCTCTAGCAGGGCCGGAACCGCCACCTCTCCCAGGCTGACTAGCCCTTCAGTCGCTGCTACAGCAGCGCCGGGATTGTTGTAGCCCAGCACCTCAATTAGGGTAGGAATTGCCCTGGGATCGTTTGCAGCCGCTAGCGCCCACACAGCCTGAACGATCCCGGCTTTAGAATCAGCCGTTTCAACCGCATTGATCAGGGCGGCAAGCTCGGCAGAAGGAGACGCCATTGTGTAGGTCACGGTTCTATCGGTATTGGAATGCTTGCAAGGACGTTTTCTGAAGCCTTCCAAGAAGGCTATCGATCAAGCCATTTCTTTTGGGGTGGCCCATCCCATTCTTAAATTGGACGGGCAGGATGCCTATCCTACAAGAGACAGAACAGGCAGAAGCCTATCCTACAGCAGGTCGTCCATCAGGGCCATGACCTGGCGGGCCTCTGAGGAGAGCGAGCTTTCCGGGAAGTCTGTTGCCTGCAAATGATGCTCTAGCACGCCCTGCAGAGCAATCAGCTTAAGGCTATTTTCGGCCAGGGTGGCTGCGATCGCACCCGCCGCCGGCAAATACCCTACAGCGCCCAAGTCCATCATGGCAGAGCGCCGCAGCTGCAGATTCGGCCCCTGCAGCACCTGCACCAGCCGATTACAGTAGGCAGCATCTCCTGTAAGCTGGTACATCGCCCGCGCCGCCGCGTTTTGCACCTGGGGCACCGGATGATCTAAGAAAGGGGCGACTTCTTCAACGGCTGCCCGCGCTCCCAAACTACCCAGCGCTTCCAAAATGGCATTATAGGGCTGCACCAGGTGGGGTTTCCCCTCAACCTGGGTTGCCGCTTCTATCCCTCCAGCCAGCATGGCCCTGAGGGCTGGCACACAAACATCGTCGCCCAGCATCTCTAGGGCCTGAATCGCCGCTTCCCGCACGTAGTAGTCAGGACAGCTAAGGCAGCCCATGAGTGCTGGAACAACTGTGCGATCGCCTAGCTTTCCCAGTGCCCGCGCCGCATTGCGCCGCAACGGGTAGCCGCCATCGGGAGCGCGGTCAGTTTCGTCTTTGAGGGCTTCAACTAGGGCTGCGATCGCAGCCCCATCACGCACCCGAAACCGACCGAGCCACCAGGCCGCGTAGTAACGCAGGCTAGGATCCGCTGTTTGACGCAGATTTGAGATCGCCTGATCAACCGTGAGCGCTTCGCCCTGGGCGTTGACTAGCTGTTGAGATTCCAGCACCATCGTCAAATCTCTTATGCGTCTGCGCCGTTGCTGTCAGAGAGCGGTTTAATGCTGACAATCTTGCCGCCCATGCGCGCGATGCGCTGCATTTCCTCATTCATGCGGCTGTAGGGCACTTTGATAAAGACACTACCACTCTTGCGAACGGGGTAGGCGTTGTTGTCGGTTTCGTCGTTTTGGCGCAGGCCCGACACTTCGTAGAGGAAGATCCGACCGCTAGAGGGAGAAGTGATAGTGCTGCCAAAGGCGTTCTGAGCAAGCATGAAAAAAGCCTCCTAACTCTCAAATGATGGATGAACACAGCAATCGTTGCAAAGGTGGAGCGATAGATCCAGCAATTGCCGACTCTATCACTCCACCTCTTATGGCTACCTTAGACGGATCTAAAGACTAGCGGGGGTAATGTTGGTTACACGACCGCCCATCTTTTT
>JACVRP010000080.1 GCA_014534385.1 Cyanobacteria bacterium Co-bin13 | reverse complement strand
GGTCGTCAGCGACCGCCTGGGCTACATCGTGTCCTACACCTACACCATCGATTCGGTTGGTGGTTCTGGCATCGTGGTTCCGGGCTATGGCTTCATCCTCAACAATGAGCTGACAGACTTCGACCCCACCAGCCCCCCCCCCAACGCGCCAGAACCCTACAAACCGCCCCGCAGCAGCATGGCTCCCACTATCGTCCGCAGCCCTGATGGCACGATGTTGGCCTTTGGTTCCCCCGGTGGATCCACCATCATCACCACCGTCGTAGGCATTGCTGTCAACCTGATTGACTTTGGTCTGTCGCTGCCCGATGCGATCGCAGCCCCTCGCATTTCTCAGCGCAACACCGGCACCACCGAAGTAGATGGCCAGTTTGAGCAGACTGCCCTGGGCCAGGCGCTGATCGCCCTCGGCCACAGCTTAACCCCGGTGCCTGAGATTGGGGCCGCTGTCGGCCTGGTCGTTCGCCCCGATGGCTCTATTCTGGCGGCAGCAGAACCCACTCGGCGGGGGGGTGGAGCCGCTGGGGTGGTTGAAAGATAGGGGCAGTCTGAATAACTTCTAGGCCTCGAGCTGCCTGGTCGATCCGTTTGTCGGTGCAATGCACCCTACTTTGTTGTTCGAATATGGCGGGATAGGTGATAGGCTGCCAGCTTCACATCTTCTGGGCTAAGGCAGGCTGGCTCATGCTGTAAAAATCCAGGCAATGCTTTTGGGTTTAACACCCAAACATTAGAACCACTGGCGGTTTTACTGGCTTCTACAAACCAGCCCGGAAAGACAATGACAGGCTTGACGGGCAGTTGTCTGCCTGTGCTCTCCTTGAGAATATCTTGAATCCAAGAAGCTTGGGCTTTGGCCTGATCTACTACGTTGTGCTCAGGCGTATAGCCATCAACTTGAATGGATTCCCCGTCAAAGGTGATGGTAGGTTTGCCCGAAACGGGTTTGCTGTAGGTTTTGGTCTCGATGGTAAAGATACCTCGGTCGCTGATAATGACGTGATCGACGTTGAGGCCGCTGCCAATGATGTCGTGGAAAATGCGGTATCCGTTCTCTCGCAGATCCATCAGGTACTGCCCAACCGCTTTCTCTCCATCGCGGGCCATCTTGAGCCGCCGCATGCGCTTAATTAAGCGATGAATCTTGAAAATAGAATAGCCAATCAGAGGCAAGGTCACTATAGTCATGGCAATCGGGTTGGGGGGAGTTTTCCAAAACCATCGCCACCATTCCTGTACCAGCAGAACTAAGCAGAAGACAGCCGTCGCCAGCCAAGTATAAGTATCCTCATCGAGCAAACGCTGCATTTCCTCATCCAAGGACTGTCCCGGGTTGCGCAGTGGATTGTCTTTGAGGGGGGACTGTTTTTTGTGCTTTGGCCCTATTTTCATTGCAATATCACAGGCTATCTGTTCCCCTGTAAGGGTGCCCGCTTATTGAGGGGTGCGATCGCACCCCCGTCCCCTATCCTTCTCAATACACTCGCCTAAAACGCGTAGAGGCGCAGCTTAGCTAAGCTGCGCCTCTAGGGTAGTTTAGGACAAAAGGTTTCACTCTGAGGATTGGGCAATCAGCCGTTTTCCTAAAGGGCTTCCTCACATCATAGGAGGATAAGTAGGGATAGCTAATCTGGCGACAGAAGCGATGATGAAATTGCCAGTTACAGAGCCCTCAATTACTAGTTTAGGAAGCGTGGATTACGGACTGAATGCAATAAGTGAAACGGGACAGATTGAACTTGAATCGATTGGACTTTAACAGAAATTTACCTCTTCTAGGGTTTACACTCAGGTTTGCACTTGACTGTTCTTTCTGTCAGAAGAAGCTTTGTTTGCTTCATGTAATTACTATAGCTCCTTTGAGGAGAGATCTAGGCCAGATCAACAAAGTTTACCTTTGGAGATCAATCACTTCAGGGAAAGTTTCTAACGCTTTCAAAAGTGTTTAGGAATGTTGCAGAGGAATGCAGCTTGTAACGCTTAAGGCTGCAAAGCAGAAACCGGGTTTACCTAAACGTGCCCTGGAATAGTCCAAGGTTGCCAAAGAAACCCGGTTTCCAGCAGTCCTTAGCCCAAGACAGAAACCGGGTTTCTCTAAACATGCCTAGGGTCAGTACATGCTGCCAAAGAAACCCGGTTTCTAGCCCTACAGGCTACCTACAGCGCGTATTCCGTCTCGCGGTCAAACAGGTGGAAGCGGTTGCGGTCAAACAGCACTTCGACTACGTCGCCGGGAGTATAGTTAGCGCGCGGATCGACTCTGGCGACAAACTCCTGGTTATCGGGCAACGTCAGGTAGACGATGAGTTCGTGGCCCATTTTCTCAACCATGATCACCTTGGCCTTGACCGACAGAGGATTAATGCCGGGCGGGGCGTATTGAGGGCTATAAATATTTTCCGGGCGGATGCCGAAGGTGATGGACTTGCCTTTAGACGGTGCATAGCGAGATATCTGGTCGGCGTGGACAGGCATCTGCAGCGACTCCATGGCAATGCAGAGACCATCATCATGGGGCTGCAGCGTGGCCTGGAAGAAGTTCATGGCGGGGCTGCCCATGAACCCGGCAACAAAGAGGTTGATCGGGTTGTTATAGAGGTTTTCGGGGGTGTCTACCTGCTGCAAAATGCCTTTGTTCATGACGGCAATGCGGTTGCCCATGGTCATGGCTTCGACCTGGTCGTGGGTGACGTAGACAAAGGTGGTGCCCAGCTTTTGGTGCAGGCGGCTGAGCTCAGAGCGGGCCTGCACCCGCAGTTTGGCGTCGAGGTTCGACAGGGGCTCGTCCATCAGAAATACGGCGGGGTCGCGGACGATGGTGCGGCCCAGGGCCACCCGCTGGCGCTGCCCCCCCGAGAGCTGTTTGGGCTTGCGATCGAGCAGTTCTTCTATGCCGAGCTGTTTGGCCGCTGAGAGTACCCGCTGGCGAATCTCAGGCTTGGGCATGCCCTGGAGATCCAGGCTGAAAGCCATGTTCTCAAAGATCGACATGTGGGGATAAAGGGCATAGGACTGAAACACCATTGCGATGTCCCGCTCTCTGGGGGACAGGTCGTTTACCCGCCTGCCGTCGATCAGTAGGTTGCCTCTAGAGATCGACTCTAGCCCCGCCAGCATCCGCAGGGTGGTACTTTTGCCGCAGCCGGAGGGGCCGACCAGCACCAAAAATTCGTCTTCACCAATATTCAGGTTGAGGTCTTTGACGGCTGTGTAGCCGTTCTCGTACTGCTTTGTGACCTGCTCAAACACTACATTTGCCATGGTTATTCACCCCTATCCCTTCACTGATCCGGCTAACAATCCGCGTACAAAGTATCGCTGCAGGGCAAAGAACACCAGCAGCGGCACAATCATCGATACAAAGGCCCCTGCCGTGAGCAGGTGCCAGTCTTGACCTCGGTCGCCCACCAGGTTACGCAAGATCAGTGTGACGGGGGCAACGTTCTGGTTGCCGCCCAGGTACACTAGAGCGACCAGCAGGTCATTCCAGACCCAAAGGAACTGGAAGACGGCAAAAGATGCGATCGCAGGCACCGACAGAGGCAGCACCACCCGCGTAAAAATCTTCAGGTGCGAGGCCCCATCCACCGCTGCCGCCTCGATCAGGTCTCCTGGCAGCGAACCAATGTAGTTGCGAATCAGGTAGATCCCGAGGGGCAGACCATAGGCCGCGTGGGCCAACCACACCCCCAAAAACGTACCGGCCAAGCCCAACAGGTTGTAAGTGCGCAGCACCGGAATCAGCGTCATCTGCAGGGGCACTACCAGCAGCGCCACCATCGACACAAATAGAATCTGCCGTCCGGGGAAATGCATCCAGGCCAGGGCGTAGGCGGCCAGGGTGGCGATGAAGATGGGAATGATCGTCGCCGGAATGGAAATCACTAGGCTGTTGAGAAAGGCCTGGCCCATGCCCTGACTGGTGAGCACATCAACATAGTTGCCCAGGTGGTACTGGGCAAAGTTGAGCGGCTCTTGAAATACCGTCCACCAGCCCGTTTGGGTGAGGGCTTCACGGTAGCGGAAGGAGCTCACCAGCAATCCGGCGGTGGGAATTGTCCACAGTACGGCAATACCGATCACCGCGATGTGGACAGGAGCGGACGTTAGCGCCTGCTCCAGCCGGTCCATAAATTTGTTAGAACCGTGTCGTCTTCTGGGCAGTGTCGTCATCGGGTGGCCTCCTGCTGGCGGAATCGTTTGATGTTGGTCAGCATTACCGGAACCACCGCCAGCAGCAGAATGACGGCAATGGCGCTGCCCCGACCAAAGTGACGGAAGTTAAACATTTCGCGAATCATGCGGCTGGCAATCACGTCGGTATCGAGCAAGCCGCCGGTCATCACAAAGACAATGTCGAACACCTTGAGCACCGCCACAATGATCGTGGTTGACACCACTACGATGGTGGAGCTGATCATGGGTACGGTGATGCGGCGGAAAATCTGTAGCTCACTTGCGCCATCGATGCGGGCGGCTTCGACCACGTCTTTGGGAATGCCCTTAACCGCCACCGACAGCAGCACCATGGCAAAGCCCGTCTGTAGCCAGATCATGATGACAATCAGGGCGAAGTTGTTGAGGGCTCTATTGACCAACCAGCCCACCGGCTCAAAGCCGAGGGAGACGATGATGGCGTTGAGCAAACCAATTTGCGGCGAATCTGGCGGGTTATACGCATAGATAAAGCGCCAGATAACGCTGGCCCCCACAAAGGAGATGGCCATAGGCAAAAAGATCAGCGCCTTGGCCAAAGGCTCGTACTTGACCCGATCTACCAGCACCGCAATGATCAGGCCCAGCCCCACGCTGATGCCGGTCACCAGCACCAGCCAGAGAATGTTGTTGCGAAAGGCAATCAGCATGCCCCGGTCGGTGACGGCAAAGAGGTAGTTGGCTAGCCCCACAAAGTTTTGCGATCGCGCATCAAAAAAGCTCAGGTAAAAGGTGCGCAGGCTGGGCACAACCAGGTAGATAAACAGCAGTAAAACTGCCGGGGCCAAATAAACCAGCGGCAGTACGCGGGGCCGAATATTTTTGGGTAGCCGATCGACCAGCCAGTTTGCTGCAAAAAAGAGAATCACAATGCCGCCCGAACCCAGGACGACGGCTGCGATCGCACTTAAAACTCTAAATAGATTTTCAGTGTTCGCCATGGTGAACGCTAGTGAAATGAATTGCTGAAAAAGGCATTAGTAAACCCCTTCCTCCGGATCGGGCCAGCTAGCCTGGATTCTGGATAAAACCCGGTCGAGATCGCTGCCAGCGATGTAGTCTACAGCCCCACTCCAAAAGGTGCCGGTGCCCACCGTCGAGGGCATTAGGTCAGAGGCATCAAACCGCAGTACGTCCGCGTTTACCAGAATCTCTGCCTGCCGCTGCGTCAGTTCATCCGGGTAAAACTCTGGGGGAACCTGCCGGTGGGGCGATAGGAATGCGCCCAGAGAAGCCCAAATTTCGTGAGGGGTTGGGGTCAGGAAATATTCCATCAACGCCTGGGCCTCAGGCGTGGCATTGAACACCCCAAACAGGTCACCCCCGACCAAAATGGGCGTACCAAACTGAGGGTCAATCGGCGGCAGCGGGAAAATGCCGACATCCTGCTCCAGATCCACCCCTTCTTGAATAAAGCCGCTGATAAAGTTGCCCTGCCGGTGCAGGAAGCAGCGAGGCGGATCCGTAAACAGACCCTGAACGGCGTCACCATACGGGGTGCTAAGGGCACCTACCCCGCCTCCGGGCACGTACTCCGGGTTGCGGGCAATTTCGCCAAAGGTGGCAAACGCCGTTTGCACAGGCTGCGAATCGAAGGGCAGTTCGTTCGTCACCCACTGGTCATAGACCTCGGGCCCTGCGGTGCGCAGCATAATGTCTTCGACCCAGTCGGTGCCGACCCAACCTGTGGCATCGCCAGCGGCAACGCCCAGGCACCAGGGCGTATCGCCATCGGCTACGATGCGATCGCTGAGCGCCATCATCTCATCCCAGGTGGTGGGCACCGTGTAGCCCCGCTCGGCAAACTGCTGGGGGCTATACCAAACCAGGCTCTTAACGGCGGCCCGCAGCCAGACCCCATACAGTTCATCGTTCAGGGTGGCTAGCGCTAACCAGTCTTCTGGAAAGGCTTGTGACAGCTCTTCCTGCCCGATGAAATCGGTAATCGGCACCATCTGACCGTTGGCGATGAACTGGGTCATCAGGCCCGGCTGCGGAAATAGGGCCACATCAGGGGCATCCCCTGAGTCAACCCGAATGGGCAGCAGCGTTGCAAAGGCATCGCTGCCCTCATAAATCACCCGAATGCCCGTCTCCTCCTCAAAGGGAGCCAGGGCAGCCTGCAGGTTGGCCTGCTGCTCCCCCGTGAATGCGCCGAGGACGGTCACCGTCCCAGTGCCGCCGCCCCCACCGCCGCCGCCACCCGACGCCTCGGGTCTAGTGCAAGCAGTTACTAGAGAAAGACTGAGCCCACACAGAAATAGGGGGGCAAGACGCCGCTGAAGCGGAACGCTTTCGCTGCTTTTTAAGTTATGTCTCGAAGATTGTGGCATTTTGACGCAAGAAGCTGCCGTTATCGGCATTTCTCTCTCTCATAAACGGCCTTATTTTTGAAGATAGGCAGTTATGCTCTGCGCCGAACTCCGTCCGAAGACAGACGGCAATTATTCTTAACGCTTTGGAATACAAAAGGTCTGCTGCCTGGGCCTGTCTGCCTAGGGTGTCTTCGAGCCCTACAGTAAGGTCTCTGCTGGGATGAGTTAGGCTAATGCGGCAGCGGTTCTATCCTCAACTATGGCAATTTCCTTTGACCGAGCAGCTGACTTTTATGACCAGACACGGGCTTTGCCGCCGGAAGTAGCCGATCGGGTAACTGAGTGCATCCTGCAGCTGAGTCAGGCCAGGCCAGAAACTAGCTTTTTTGAACCGGGGGTTGGCACAGGCCGAATCGCCCTGCCCTTGGTAGAACGGGGCTATGCCTACACCGGAGCTGATATCTCTGAGCAGATGATGGACAAGCTGCGCCAGAAGCTAGCGGGCAAGCCGCATCGTCTGACCCTGGTGAATGCCGATATCACGACCCTGCCCTTTGAGGCGGAAGTGTTTGACGCTGCGATCGCAGCCCACATTCTCCATTTAGTTGCGAACTGGCGTCAGGCCCTGGCCGAAATTCTGCGGGTGCTCAAGCCCCAGGGCGTGCTGATCTACTTTCACCACCCCGGCAGCGGAGCCACCCGCAAAGACCCCATCGACCAGCAGTGGCGAACTATTCTTGAGCGCCACGGCTACCGAACTGAGTTTGTCGGGGCTGGTACCGAGGATGTGCTGGACTATTTCCAGGCACAGAATTTGAGTCTAGAAACCGTCACAGTGGCCCAAGTGGCGCGCACTCGAACGGTGGCAGAGGCTGTGCAGACGTATTGCGATCGCATCTACAGCCACCTGTGGCAAATCCCAGAACCGATCTTTGCCCCCGCCATCGAAGAACTGAAAACCTGGGTGCCCCAGACCTACCCAGACCTGGAAGAACAGTTTGAATCTACCTTCGAGGTCACCGTAACGGCAGCTTCTAAAGCCAGGTAGCCTGTGCTGCCATTAACACCGCTGAAAATCCGCTAGTCTGGTGCTGTTTAGCCTGGTGGGTAGGAGTGCGATCGCATGGAAGACTTTGCAACCTTTGACTTTGCCAGTGAGGGCTTTTCGCCCCGCCGCGTGTACTGCAAAGGCACTGGGCCCGCCATTGTCATTCTGCATGAGCTGCCCGGCCTGATTCCCGAATGCGTGGATCTGGCGAGGCGGATTGCCGATGCCGGGTTCACAGTCTACCTGCCGCTGCTGTTTGGTGAACCCAATCAGCCCTTTTCGATGCTGAAAATGGCGGGCAACATGGTTGAACTCTGCATTAGCCAGGAGTTTTACTGCTTCGCCCGGTACCAATCCAGCCCCATTACCGACTGGCTGCGGGCCCTGTGCCGCAAGGCCCACGCCGACTGTAAGGGCCGGGGTGTGGGAGTAATTGGCATGTGCTTGACTGGCGGCTTTGTACTGTCGCTGATGGCCGACCCAACGGTAATTGCCCCAGTAACCAGTCAGCCCTCGCTGCCCTTTGGCTTCACCGCTGATGCCAAAGCTACCCTAGGCGTGTATTCCGACGAGCTGGAAAAAGCCCAAGCCAGAGCTGCTCAAGGCGTGCCGCTGCTGGCCCTGCGCTATTCTGAAGATGCCCTTTGCCCACCCCAAAAGTTCGCCGCGCTGCGCCAAGTCTTTGGCGACACACCGGAAGTCATAGAAGACAGTTCCGAACTCTGCTGGCGACGCGGCAAAGGCCTAGAAACGCTAGAAATCAACTCCGGCCCTGGCAACCCCTTTGAAATCCCGGCTAGTTCCCACGCGGTGTTGACTCTGGGCTATCAGGAGGCAGGTCATCCGGCCTACCGAGTGTTTCAGCGGGTGGTAGCTTTTCTCAAAGAGCAGCATTTTCAATAGCGCTGACTGTAAGCAGTACCTGAGTCTATGACCTGCGTGGCAAGACGTTAAGCGAGCATTCACTGTAGGATGTCCACAGCAAAAATGCCTATTAAGGAGGCCAGCTCCAACTGTGAGCAGCGGTCGCTTGGCCCTATCCTTCCTACCTGTGAAAGCTGATGCGCTCGGACAACACCTCTTTTAAGATAGCTCTGGCTAAAAACTTCAAGCAGTTCTCCCGGTTTGTTCCGGCACTGTTTAGTCTGGGGCTGTTTTGCCTGTCGGCGTGGGCAATTCATTCTGAGTTGAGCCAGTACCCACCTCGGGCGATTCTCAGCAACATCAGGATGATTCCGGGCGAGGCCTTGGCGGCAGCCGTGGCGCTGACCGGGCTAAATTTTCTGTTTCTCACGGGCAACGATACCCTGGGAACTCGCTATGCACGACATCCCCTGCCGTACCGCAAAACTGCGCTGGTCGCTGTGATTAGCTATGCAATTAGCAACAGTGTGGGCATGGCGATGCTGAGCGGGGGGGCTATTCGCTACCGCTTTTACTCAGCCTGGGGGCTTTCGGCAGGCAAGATCGCTCAGGTCATTGCCTTTAGCGGCCTTAGCTTTTGGATTGGCCTGCTCTTTCTCTGTGGGCTGGTATTTACCCTGGCCCCCCTGCCGCTACCCGATCTACTGGACTTACCTTTTAATACAGTGCGCCCCATCGGCCTGCTGTTTTTGGCGGGCATTACCGCTTACTTGACCCTTACGGGGCTCAATCGTCACCCTGTCAAAATCGGTCGATGGAGCCTGCCCAATATGCCGCTCAAGCTGTCGCTAGGGCAGATTGCGATCACCTCTGGTGACTGGGCTGCGGCGGCTGGCGTGATTTACTCACTGCTATGGCTCTCTGGCCTTAACTCTGGCCTGAGCTACTTCACCTTTTTTGGGGCTTATCTGCTGGCGCTGGTGTCTAGCATTATCAGCAATGTGCCGGGGGGGTTGGGGGTGTTTGAGACGGTGCTGCTGCTGCTGATTTCGCCGCCGATTGGAGCAGATAGCCTGCTGGGAGTGCTGCTGGTCTATCGGGTGGTCTACTTTTTTCTGCCGCTGATGCTGGGGGTGATGCTGCTGGCAATCTACGAACTGCGGCAGCGGTATCGACGGATTTAGGAAAAAATTGCCCTGGCATAGGCTTTATGCACCAGGGCAATTGCGCTTAACCTACCGGGAGGGGTTGCGGTAGCGCTGTAAATAGCGCAACACGTCGTCGGAATGTCTACGGCTACGCATCAAGAGCCGGGGATCTAGCCACCCAGATCCCCGGCTTTTTCTGAGGAGAGGCTCAGGTCTACGGCTATGCACCAAAAGCCGGGGATCTAGCCACTGCCCCAACTAGGACTTGTATAGATGGGTCATGCTGGCGGCATTGAACTGAGCGGTGGGCACGTCTAGCACTAGCTTGCCGGACTGAATGCCGAGGATGCGATCGCAATATTCCCGCGCCAGCTCCACCTGATGCAGATTGCACAGCACCGTTAGTCCCTCTTGCTGGCAGAGCGATCGCAGCAGCCCCAGCACCGTATGGGCTGTTTCGGGATCGAGGCTGGCTACGGGCTCATCGGCCAGAATTAAACTGGCCCTTTGAGTCAGGGCGCGGGCAATGGCGACCCGCTGCTGCTGCCCGCCTGAGAGCTGGTCGGCTCTTTGAAAGGCGACATCGAGCAGCTGCACCCGGTCTAGAGCAGCCAGCCCCTCTTGAAGCAGATCAGGCGGAAACTGGCTAAACGCACAGCGCCACAGCGGCAGGTTTGATAGCCGCCCGCCCAGGCAGTTTTCCAGGGCGTTGCGGCGGCGCACCAGGTTAAACTGCTGGGCGATGGTGGCGATCTGGGTACGGCTCTGCTGGAGCTGGCGGGGGGAACAGCCGGTAAGGCTCTGCCCCTGAAACCAGACCTGGCCGTGGGTAGGGCGAATCAGCCCGAGAATGCAGCGCATTAAGGTAGTCTTGCCCGCACCACTAGGGCCTAAAACGGCAGTGAAGGAGTGGGGCGCAATCTCAAAGCTCACCCCCTCCAAAGCAACCCGGCCGTTGTCATAAACCTTAGTCAAGCCCTCAACTCGCAACATACCCAATCCCGACGAATTCTCCCATGTCCCCGCGTCCCCCCTCCCCATCTCCCCGCGTCCCCGCGTCCCCGCGTCCCCCCTCACCCATCCACCCATCCCCCCCCTCACCCATCCACTCCCTCACCAACGCCTACCCCAACCGCTGCCGCAGGCGGGCACTGAGGGCATCAATCAGGCTGACCATGCCCAGGATCAG
>JACVRP010000232.1 GCA_014534385.1 Cyanobacteria bacterium Co-bin13 | reverse complement strand
TTTCTGAAGCTGGACCTGAAGCTGTGCCGGTTTTCAGATTGTCTTGAATCTATGGACCTACCGCTGCTGGCGCAACCCCGTCAAACAGGTAAACCAGCATCCAACTCAACCCCAGCCCCAGCAGCGGGAAAAAGGCCAGGATGAGAAAGGCTACCGTATTTCCCACGCCGGTCAGCAGGGTTTCAACTCGGGCCAGTAGAGCCGCTGCCACCAGTACGGCTAGGTAGGAAAATACCTGGAACTGCACAACCGCTGCTACCGCTAGTGAAGCCAGGAGCAGCACCATGATGACGTGGCCTGAATCAGACTGAAAGCCCAGCAGCAGAATTTTTTGTGCAGGCTGCCAGAGGAGCGTGAGAACGGCGGCCTGCGCGATCGCAAATCCCGCGCTCATGAACCACGGATAAACCGCATGAAGCATCTGGGCAGACTGCAGAAACCGGCCAAAGGTCAGGTAGACCAGCGTCAACAAAATCCAGGATATCCAGGGGCTACGCATTACCTGTGGCTCCGACCGTGGGTTCACCGATTAAAATTCCCTGCCTGATACCTAAACCTGATACCTAAAGATTAGTCGAGATTGCCTGCACCGGACAGGTGGGAATGCACTGCTCACACAGGATGCAGCGGGAGCGGTTGAAAGTGAGCTGAAACGACTGTGGGTCGAGGCTCAGCGCCGTTGTTGGGCACACTCCAGTGCAGAGGCCGCAGTGAACGCAGACGTCTTCATCGATCAAAATCTCCCGGCTCGCCAGAGAGACTTTAATGCCCTGGACCTCTAGCCAGTCAATGGCATCATTGAGCTGATCGATATCTCCCGACAGCTCCACCACCAGTTTGCCCACCTGGTTAGGAGCCACCTGAGCGCGAATAATATTGGCCGCGACGTTAAAGTCCTTTGCCAGTCGGTAGGTGATAGGCATATGGACTGAGCGTTTGGGAAAGGTCAGCTTGACCCGTTTTTTCATGGCCGCATCCGGAAATCAGTTCCGTTAGACTAAAAACAGGCCTAAGACAAAGCTCCTGTCTGTTGCCCAGTTTAGTCCTGCTCTGCCTTTCATTGTCGCGCTATGCCCGAGAATCCGCTACCGACCTCCGCTACTTCCCCCGCCACTAATGCTGGATCGACAGGCCAAAAGATTCGAAACCTGGTTATTGCGCTGGCTGCGATCGCACTCTCCGTAGCCGTCTTCTTGGGCGTGCAGACCCAGGCTCCGACCACCTCCCTGTCAGCGATGGCCGAGGAAGCAGTGCCGCTGGAAACAGCTCTAACCAACGGCAAGCCTACATTCCTGGAGTTTTACGCTAACTGGTGCACCACCTGTCAGGCAATGGCAGGGGATATGGCTAATCTCAAGAGCGCGTATGGCGACCGCGTTAATTTTGTCATGCTCAACGTAGACAACAACAAGTGGCTGCCGGAAATGCTGCGCTACCGGGTAGACGGCATTCCCCATTTTGTCTATCTAGATGAGGCTGGAGAGCCCCTCTCAACCGCCATCGGCGAGCAGCCCCGGCTGATCATGGCTGAAAACCTGGATGCGCTGCTGGCCCATGCCCCGCTGCCCCACCAGCAGACCTTTGGCCGCAGCTCCACATTGGAGGAGCCGCTAGCCCGCAGCAGCGGCAGCAGCGATCCGCGCAGTCATGGGGGACAAGTCGTCAACTAAACTGCGACCGTTTGAGGCAGGGTTTCTAGGGCTAGGGCGTCTCCACAGTAGTCCTTTAAAAACGGCGTACGGTAGCCGTCCTGAGTCCACAGAATGGGAAAGAAAGACTCATCCATTGTGGTTTCGCCAACGCGCTTGTAGCGACCATAGATGTAGCCTGCCGGAACCTCGGGCTGGAAGCGTGCGGCGGAGCTGAGGGTGTGAATCCCCAGGCTGCGGCGGGGCCGATCGGGGGTCAGGTTAGGCCCAGAGCCGTGCCAGGTATTGCCGTGGTGGACGACGCAGCTGCCCGCAGGCATCTCGATCTTGACGACTTGGGGATGGGCAATTCCGGCGGCGGCGGCGGCAGCTTTCATGGCCGCCTGGTAGTCGCGCTCGGGGGCATGGAACTCGCCAATTTCAGCGGCCAGCGGCCAGGTGTGGGAACCAACCGCATATTCAATCGTCCCGATCTCAGCCGCCACATCTTCCAGCGCGATCCAGCAGGTGGTCATTTCTGGCGGATCGATGTAGTTGATGTAGGTGCCGTCTTGGTGCAGGGCTACGGCTTTGCCACCAGGAGGCTTCCACCAAACGCTGTCTTGGCCGATGCGCGCACCGGGCCAACCGGCGAGGGTGGCAGTGATGTAGCCAATAGTGGAGGATAGGGCCACGCTGGCCAGGGTGCGATCGCACTTCCAGCCATTACAAATCTCGCGGGTCACGTCGGGCAGGCTGAGGCCAGGTCGCCAGTACCACTCGTCGGGGTAAATGCCGGTTTCAAACTGGCCGTAAAACAGAGGCTCAATGCGATCGCGCACTCTCTCAACCAGATCTGGCCCAACCAGACCATCAATCACCAGGTAACCGTCCTGCCGAAACTGAGCAACCTGCTCAGCGGTAATTTCAAGCTGCCGTCCCATCCGTAGCTTCCTCACTCAACCCCGCCAGCCTGTTATAACAAGCCTAGATAGAGGAAATTGTGTGTTTCACTACGGCTTGCGGTAGGATGCGATCACTTCTGCAGCCCATCAGTCAGTGCAGCCGTTAACCTCTCTACGCCTCCGGCAAACCTCACCCAAACAAAAGCAAAGGTTTGGTGACATCTCTGTAAAATTGACGGGTAACCAGGGCAACAATGCTGTTTTATTAGGGTAATCGTCCCTGCTGCTGCACCACCGCCCTAAACCCGGTTCCTCGCTCCCCCTCACGTCTTTCTTCAGAGCCTTTCAGGATGGGTCAACTGACTATGGACTTCACGACTGTTCGCCCCGGTCAGCTTTCAATTATCGCCAGCGACTTCGATGCCCGGCCCATGAGCTACCTGCAGGAAGGACAACGGCTAGGGTACGAGCCCGCTGTTGCCAGAGCCGTTTGCGACATACTGGGCCTAGAACCGCTGTGGTTTAACCTGCCCATGCAAAATTTCTACTCAGCGCTCAGCAGTGGGGAGTATGACATCGTTTGGTTTAATCAGGCCATCACCCAAGAACGTCGGGCCTGGGCCGACTTCACCCGGCCCTATGGACGCTTCGATGAAGCCGTCCTGGTGCGAGAAGACAGCTCCATTAATGAGGCCAGCGACCTCAAAGGTAAGCGCCTGGGCGGACTTGCAGACAGCACCAACGTTGCCCTGGCCGACCAGTTTCCAGAACTGGAGCTCATTCCCTTTCCAGGCAGCGATCAGGTGTTGCCTGAGATGCTGCACGCGCTGCGAGAAGGCAAAATCGATGCCCTGGTAGACGACGCCTTGGTGCTGCTTGCTGCCGAAGCCGATGACCCCACTCTGCGCGTGGCCTTTCAAATTTCCACCCAGCATCCCTTTGGTATTGGCGTATTGCCCGGCAATCGAGAACTGCTAGAAGCCCTCAACCACACCCTTAATACGCTCATCTTAGAAGGCATGTTAGCCAAACTGTGGGCCCAGTGGATTCCCTACAAACCCTTTCCGTTTTGACTGGCTCAAGTGTCAGCCGAAACTGTGGAAAACACCCTTGCCCTAAATTTGCTACAGTCAGCAGAAAAAGAAGCCTTAACTCCATCCCAAGAGTGAAGACTGTAATATAAAGAAATGTAAATATAGTTCTGCTTGGCTGCCTGTAGTTAATTCCGTCAATTATTCCATGTCTGAAAGTTCTTACCGCCCCTTTCAACTGAAGCGGCGGAGCTTCCTAATTGCCACCCTAGGAGCCGGATTTGCAGCGGCTACCTTACCCATCGCCGCCGCTACTATTTCCACCAGCAGCGAAGGGCTAGTCGCAGGTCCTGTCGAAGTTCCGGTGGCAGACGGGCTGATTCCGGCTTACCGGGCTATGCCAGAGGGCAACGGCCCCTTCCCAATCGTTTTAGTCGTCCAGGAAATCTTTGGCGTTCACGAACACATTCAAGACATTTGCCGCCGATTTGCTCGCCAGGGCTACCTGGCCATTGCCCCTGAAATGTTTGCTCGCCAGGGGGATGTGTCTCAAATGGAAGACATCCAAACCATCATCCAAGAAGTCGTTTCAAAAGTACCCGATACCCAGGTCCTCTCTGACTTAGACGCGACCGTTCTCTGGGCCAGCGGTCAGGGGGGCGATACCGAGCGCTTGGGCATCACCGGATTTTGCTGGGGTGGGCGGGTTGTCTGGCTATATGCGGCCCACAGCCCTCAGCTTAAGGCCGGAGTCGCCTGGTACGGTCGCCTAGTCGGTGACGCTACACCGCTGCAGCCTCAGTACCCAGTAGACGTTGCGTCTCTGATAGAAGCCCCGGTGCTGGGTCTCTATGGTGGGGCCGATCAAGGCATTCCGGTCAGCACAGTAGAGCAAATGCGTGAGGCCCTAGGCGGAGACAGCGCCTCTGAGATCATCGTCTACCCGGATGCGCCCCACGGGTTCTATGCCGACTACCGCCCCACCTACCGAGAAGAAACCGCTCAGGCGGCTTGGCAGGCGCTCATTACCTGGTTTAGCCAAAACGGCGTTGGCTAGAGGTTAGGCAAGCCTGGCAGCAGTAGGAAAAGCCGGAACCCTAGCAGTAGGATTCCGGCTTTTCTAGTTAGAAACCGTTTAGAGATTAGGGAAATTTCAGAGGCAGCTGCCAAAGCAAACCTTTATAGGTCAGCCAAAACCTAGTCCCAAATGCGCTGTGGCTGGGCTTCTGGTTGGCTGCGTCCAAAGCCTTGAAGGAAGACCCAAGCAACCCAGATCGTAGCCACCGACAAGGTCACAATGCTTATGAAAGTCAGGACTGCGTAGGGGGCAACCATGGCGATCAGCAGCATGGTCAGCAGCAGTAGAGGTAACAGAGTCCTATCCATAAGCGTCCTTCCCAATATCAGGGCGTCTTTGATCCCCATCTTAGATTTAATTTCCTCATAGTGCCTATGAAGCTTAGAAATACTTGAATTTTGCTGCCTTTTTAGAAACATTCCTTATTAATGGCAGCCGGGGCTCAAAATCTCCGTTTAACTGAGGGATTAAGCTTGGAACATGGCCTCCCTATTTAGACGGATTTAGTGATCTTTTTAGTTACTTTCTCAACTCGCGTGGGAGCTTGGAGAAGGAGCTTGGTCCTCTATGTTTCTAAAGGGGTAGAGGTGTTATCAAGCTCCTTCCAACGCAGTTAGCAAGGCTGCAAATCTAGGTGCAGCCAGCTCATGCACCAAAAGCTTTGGCCTCTGAGGAGCAAGTGGGGTCTACCGCTTAGCGCAGAGCAGCAGACCAAACCAGGCCTGTGGATCGGTAAAGGTTCTAACCACATCGAACTGATAGGCGTTTAAGGTTTCAGTCATCTGCTCAAGATCGAACTTGCGGGAAATTTCGCTCAAAAGAACCTCTCCAGCTGCAAACTGCGCTGTTAGGTCAAGGGTTTGGAGTCTGACTGTTTGAGGCACCAGGCTCTCGATGTAAATTTCTATCTGATGGGCAGTGGGGTTGTAGAAGGCGCGATGCTTAAACTGCTCTGGTCGAAAGTTGCCCTGGAAGCGCCAGTTTAAGTGGTGCAGCATATTCAGGTTAAAGTCAGCGGTAATGCCCTGGCTATCGTTATAGGCCGCTTCTAGAATGGCAGGGTCTTTTTGCAGGTCAACTCCTAGTAAAAAGTAGTCTCCCCCGGTCAGCGCCTGACTGATTTGCTGTAAAAACTGGTCGCATTCGGCGGGGGTGAGGTTGCCCAAGGTGCTGCCGATAAAGGCAATCATGCGGGCAGGCAATACCGAGGGGGGAAGCTGGGCCAGCGACGGTTCGTAGGTGCCGACCAGCCCATGTACGGAGAGGCCGGGATAGATAGCGAGGAGTTGCCGAGCACTTTCCTCCAAGATGCCGCCGCTAACGTCTACCGGCAGGTAGCGCAGAGGGCAGCCCTGGTGGCGGTAGGCATTGAGCAAAAGTCGGGTTTTGGTGGCGCTACCGCTGCCTAGTTCCACCAGTTCGCAGGGGCCGGTCAAGGTTGCGATCGCATCTGCCGACTCCGTTAAAATCGCAGTTTCGGTTCGCGTCAGGTAGTACTCTGGCAGTCGCGTAATCTGCTCAAACAGCAGCGAGCCTCGAT
>JACVRP010000339.1 GCA_014534385.1 Cyanobacteria bacterium Co-bin13 | reverse complement strand
CGCTGCCGCCCAGCAGCAGATTAGCCCCGGCCAGGCCATGGAGCGTCGTTGCCTGATCAGTCGCGGCTAAAAAGTCCTTTCCAAGGCTGCCCACAAGGGTCAAACCGGGAACCTCAAACCGAGCACCCACAGGTCCCCAGGGGCCAAACCAGGTATACGCCTGCAGAGACTCTGCCCCTAGGGGTGACCAGAACGGCTGGGGGGCGGCTTCGCCATCGGCTGCGATCGCATCGTCCGTGCCGGCTAAAGCGTCTGGTAAGGGAAGTACTGGTAAAGGAAGTACTGGAGCCGGAGCGATCTCTGCATCAACCAATGGATAATCGGTTGAAGGCTCAAGCACCTCCTCAAACCCTGCCTTCTGCGGGAAGGACAGCGTTTCAGAAGGCTGGCTAGGAGAACCCACTGACAGGAAAAGAGGCTTCTGGTTGCTCATAATGTCTTAATCAAGATTATCGGCTCTTTACAGTTCGCGCTAAGAACCTTGATGCAGAGGTTAAAGACGCCATCTGCAAGGTGCAGTTCCCAGGAAACGCCAACATTTGACGCCTTCTTGATAGATTCACCTGGTAACAAGGATAACCATTAATCATTTGAGGCGGTAGGTCTGCGGGAAATACAGAGGTTTACTTCACAAAAAGTTTACGATTGCCCTTTTGTCGTTGAAGTTATTGGCTAAAGTCCGGTTCGATAAAGAGCCGCATTTACTGGTACTGGCTGTAGGGCAAAGCAAAAAACTGGGTAAAAACACGGCCATTTGACGGCTGAAATGTAAAAAATCTGCCCTGAAAAAGAGCCCATACTGAACTGCTTCCGGTTAGGCCTGCTTAGCTGTGCTGGCTACGGGCCAGAGGCCCTTTAGCTTGAGCGGGGTTATCCTTAACCCAGCTCAGGTCAGCCCCTTAATCTAGAGAGCGACTGGGCCAGGCGGGTAGGGGAGCCGTAAACTGCGAGAGCGACAGCCGATGGATTCGGGTAGACTGCTCCGCCAGGGTTTTCTCGGCGGCAGTGTTGTAGCCCCAGTCCGCCAGAAACAGCTCTATGGTGTTTAAATCGGGCTGCTGCTCGACTAGCTCTAGCGCTTTGAGCCGATCTTCGACAAACCAAATGCTAACTGAGGCGACAGCGCCGATTGGCGGACTGTTTTGAATTTGCTGGAGGGTCACGTACTTGGGCTGCTTAACTTCCTTGCCCAAAATCTGCCCTGCGCCTAAGGTCAGGCCCTGCTGGCTCAGCAGCTGCTGAATAAAGCGGCCCTCTTTGGTGGAGACGATAATTGGGTAAACGCCAGCTTCTGTCAGCTGCCGCACCTGGGCAATGACGCCTGGATAAAAGCGGTGCTGGCTGAGCCAGTTATCTAGATCAGCCTCGATCCACCTGTCGCGCACACCATCGACCGCCATTGAGGCTGTCTTGCTGTCTAGACCTGCCTCAGTAAGGATCTGGCGAGACAGAGTGGGCCAGTCTGCAGAAATTGCCTCGTGGCTAAGGCCAGAGCACAGCCCGTGGATCAAGATGGGCATTTCCCAACCGGTTTCAATCACCGGACGCAGGGCATAGAAGCTTTCGGCCAGGTCTGGAGCAGGCTCCTGGGATGCGGGCTGAAAGAGCTGACAATAAGCCTGCCAGGCCGACTGGAAGTACTCAATGAGCCCATCGCAGATCACCCCATCAAAATCTAGGGCCAAAATATCGGGAGTCGGGGTCATGGGCTTTGCCTTCGGATCTACTGCTGTTACGGAATGGCCATTGAACAGCCTCGGCTACACCCGTTGGGTGGCCTGCTGCCGAATGAGCTTTTGAACGCTGACCAGAGCCCGATTGAGTTCGGGGCCCTTACGGTGGGGGGCTGCCAGGTAGGCCTGCTGCTCTTGCTCCAGCATCACCACATCCTGCTCTACCAAGCCGTCTAGCATTTTCTGGGCAGAGCCAAACAGCCGAGTTTTCAGCCAGCGGCGAAACCACTGCGGCTGCTTGTGGAGATTGGGAAAGGCCTGAAGAGAGGTGAAATGAATTAGATAGGCGCGGGTGTGGGTGGCGTTGACCGGAGAGAACAGGCAGCAAATTTTGAAGTCTTGGCCCAGGGTCGCTACCCAGTTGGGGTAGGCATAGCTGACATCTAGCGGCTCCGGGTGGAGCTGGCGCAAGGCTGGAATAAAGAGCTGAGAGATCGACCAGATTTTGTCAATCCGGTAATAGCTTTGGGCCTGGTAATGGGCATCGACCCGCTCATCGGTGGTCTCCAAACTTTGCAGGACCGGCTCAGTCCAGGCTTGGTAGTCCTGATGGAGATGCCCGTGGTACATGTCCATTAGGTTCTCAATTAGAAAAGAATAGTGAGCCTGAACATTGATCACGGAGACAGTGGCAATGTAGTTTAGGTGGTCCCACTCGGGCAGGCTGAGGGGCTCAATCTTTTCAGCGTCGAGTCGAGCTGGGTCGCCGGGAAAAACCCAGATAAAGCCGTCCTGCTCCCGCACTGGATAGGTGCGGAGGGTGCAGTTGGGCAGTTTTTGGTTAGCCTCCAGGTAGGGCACGTGGGAGCAGGCTCCGGCGGCATTAAAGTGCCAGCCGTGGTAAGCACAGACGATCTCGCTGCCGCTGACCTGGCCCTCGCTCAGCTTGACCTGGCGGTGGGGGCAGCGGTCTTCTAGGGCGTGGACCTGGCTGTTGCGATCGCGATACAGCAAAATGGGCTGCTGCCACAGCGTCAGGCCGAGAGGTTTGGTCTGCAGCTCGCGACTGCGGGCCAGCACATACCAGTGGTTGGGGTTGATACCAAGCTGCCGTAGAGAGGCCTGGCCTGCTTCCTCTGCTTTAGCCCCTGCTGCCGCCGGGCTAGAAGTGGCCGGGGTTGCCTCGGCAGCTACTGTTGAGATATCCATCACACGCCTCACCAGGAACTAAATTTTCAGTACCCCTTCGGGGTTGACCGACAAGATAGGACGACGTTGAGCGCCCTCCTGCTTCAAAATAGCGTTGGCAGCTAACAAGCCACTGCTGACTGCCCGCTCCATTAGGCCACAGGGAAAGGGCATTTTCACCCAGTCGCCGGCAAACAGCAGGTTGGGCACCTCGGTTTGGGTTGCGGGCCGGTTAGCGAAACTGCCCGGCGGAAACCCGGCAAAGTTTTTCTGGTTGACCAGCTGCCGGTGCAGCAGGGTTGCCCCCTTGAGCGCAGGCACAATCTCATAAAGCTCAGTCTCGAAGGTACTGAGCAACTCCTGCTGAGTGGGAAACTCCTTCTCCTTGTAGCAGTAGGCATGCAGTTCGACAACGCTGCCGCCCGTGCGGTTAGCCCACTCGATGTAGTCCTCTTGAATGCGGTGGTAGAGGGTAATGCTGTCCGTGAGCTGGTAGCCAGACAGCGAGGTGAACCAGCTATGCTCCCAGTCGAAGTCACGGTCAAACCAGAACCGCCCTACGGCAAAGGGATCAGCCACCTGGAGCTGATCTACCTGACTGAGCAAAACCGGCTCAGCCGGGCCCTCGGACAGGGAAAATAGGTGCTTGATGCCCGGAATATCGGCGGCCAGCACATAGTAATCGGCGGCTAGAGTTTCTTGAGCGGGAGGGTCTCCCTTGCCCTGGGCAGCCACCAGCTGGACCTGGTCGCCCTGGCGTTTAAGCACCGTAAACTGAGCCAGATCTTCTCGGGCTGGCCCGGCTAGAACTTTGCCCTCAGCATCGTAGGCAGCGCCGTGGCAGGGACAGGCAAAGCCCGCCTGGGTGGCAGCTACGGTGCGCTGCACGCTACAGCCCTGATGGGTACAGGTGAGGGAGAGGGCCGCTGAAGACTGGGGTGCGATCGCAAATACCCGATCGCCAGCCCCAAAGTACTCCATTTCCTCAGTGCTGATTAGCGGGTTGCGCTCTACCCAAAAAGGCACTGAGCTGGTAGCAACGCCCCCCTCTTGATAGGTCACGCCCGACAGCTGGTTTTCCTGCCAGTGGAGCTGACTCACGCTCACCCCAGTCAACACCTGGCCTCCGTTTGCTTCTATAGCGGCCACGATGGGGTCAACTAGGCTGCGGCCCATATCCTGACAGGTGCCGTTAAAAGCCAGCCCCTCCGGATTGCCAAAGAAGTAGAAGTGGAAGAACTGCATCAGCTCGCCTGCGCTTAGCACGTCGGGCGAGTTCAAGCTGGACTTGGCGAAGGGCAGGAAGTAGAGATCGTAGAGGCCCCTGGGAAAATCCTCAGCCACCCAGTCAGCCACTGAAATGTTGTCCAGCCGATCATAGGTTTGGGGATTGCGGAAGCCGGTGATCTCGCGAAACACCTGGAGATGCTTGAGGTGGGTCAGGTTGATGCCCCAGCGCAGACGGTTGGGGGAGGAAACCGCTAGATCCACCACGTTCCAAGGAAAAGCCGAGTGGCTGGGCCGAAAGACCTCAGGCTGGTAGTGGTCCTTATAGACGACGGAGTAGTAGTTGAGGGATTTGAAGTTGCTTTGAATCTCAAGCTCGTTAACCAGGCTAAACAGGTTATAGTACTGCGGGAAAAAGCCGTGGAAGCCGTGCTCCATCATGAAAGCGTCTTCCCCAACCTGGATCGGCCAGCTGGCAATTTTGCCGCCTAACTGGGGCGATCGCTCCAGCAGCGTG
>JACVRP010000523.1 GCA_014534385.1 Cyanobacteria bacterium Co-bin13 | reverse complement strand
GGCAAGGCGGCAGCAGTCCCTTTGAGAATTTTGAGGGCGGTTTTGGCCGACTTCTTCAGGGGACCGTCTTTGGGCTTGTGCCCTGCTTCGGCCAGGGTTTTGACCTGCTCTAGGGCCTCGGCTTTGTCTTCTTCTGGTAAGGCTGGCTCTGACTCAATCATGGCCTGAAGTTGGGTCAGCAGCGTTTTAATCTGGATCTGTTTTTCAGAGGTCTCAGGCAACTGACCAATCAGGTTGGTGACGCTACCGCTAATGTCACCCAGAGCAGACCCTGTGATGGCCTGGTTATCTCCAGCAGCGGCTAGACCGCTGATATTGCCCTGCACATCGCCAATTTGGATGTTTCCCTTGCTTTGCGACATGATGAACTCTCCTTGGTTTTGATAGGTTTCGACATAGAAGCGGGGCTGCTGAATGGCGGTTTCTAGCATGGCTCCCAAGCGGTGGATCTGGCTGTCTTTTTCGGCGATTCCGGCCAGCAGCGCCTGCAAATCGGGGTAGGGTAGGGCCTTGAACTGGCCGTAGTGCTCAAAGTATTGGACGCTAAGCTGAGAGCGATCGGCCTGGTCGTTCACCCGCGCCTGCAGCCGAATTTTGTCTTGACCCCGGCCCTCCAGGGTCAGCACCTCGATGCCCGCCTCTGGGTGCTGGGTAGCAAGCTGCTGCAGGGCCAGGGTTGCTGCGCCAGGATCGAGCCCCTGATGGTGAAACAGGTCGATAGTCTTATAGGTTCTGGCCACGCTGCGCGGGTCGACATGCTGCTGCTGGTACAGGTCCAGGGTTTTAAGAATGGGGGCAATGAAGTCAGCAAAATCGCCCGGCTGAAAGACCTCGGCCCGATTGTCAGGCTTGCGGCAGGGATCGGGGTCATCGCGGTCGGGCAGGCGCATGTAGATGTAGTCACAAACCACTTGATCTAGGCGAGTTTCGGTTGAGATGCCCCAGTCTTGGATGTAGGCTCCGGTGAAGCAGGCAGCACTGAGATTGGCGCGGTAGAGCTGAGTCCGCACTAGCCTGGCGCGAGACAGGTCGGTTTGGGCCAAGTTGGCTTCACTCAGGTCAGCGCCGATGAAGCTGGCGTCAGCCAAGCGGGCTCCCTGCAAGTTCACCTGCCGCAGATCTTTGCCATCAAAGGTTTGGCCTTGGCCGTTCTGCGTTGTCACTAATCGGCGAATTTGAAGGTCTGCCAGATAGGTGCGCTCGACGCGGGCCTGGGCCAGTCCGGTGGCGCTGGCCCAGCGGGTGCGGCTGAGGTTGGCGCTGCGAAAGTCACTATGGCTCAGCCTGGCCTGGCTAAAATCAGCCTCGCTCAGATCTGCGCCTCGAAAGCAGGTGCCCCAGCGGCTGCTAAGAGCCGTTGCAAGGGGGCTAATGAGCCTGTACCTGGGATCACCTCCCTGGGTGCACAGGCCAACATAGCCAATCAGCACGGCTAGCCCCAGGGTGGTCATGGCTGTCATTAGGAGGGCGTTGCCAACGGCCTCTGGCGGTGCGCCCTGGACCCCTTCCAGCCCACCGGGCAGCGCCCCTAGGGCAAAGGCCAAGCCTGCGATCGCAAGCCCCACGCCCCCCTGCGGCACCAGCCCCAGCAGTATTGCCAGCGCGATTGCCCCCAAAATTACGGCGGCAATCATTCCGGCTAGGGCCATCGCCGTGACCAGCAGGGCAGCGATCAAATCGCCTGTGCCTAAAGCAGACACGATCGCAACGGCAGCTGAGGTTGCGATCGCAAACGCCCCCAGCGCTGCCCCCAGTCCTCGATGCAGCGTCACTCCGACAAAAATAGCCAGCGTTAGCCCAGCAGCCAGGGGAATTAGCTGCTGCCCCGGCACCGCTGGAGCAGCCAAAAGACTGGTAACAAAGGCGGCAAAGGCGCTGCTATAGGCCACAATAAACCCGGAAAGGGTCATCACCAGCAGCATTACTGCTCCCAAGGCCAGAGCCACCAGCGGCGGCAATCCGGCTGTAGCCCCAGTGAAGTTAGCCTCGCTAAGCACCGTGTGGCTAAAGTTCGCCCCGCGAATATCGGCCTGGGTAAAGTCGGCCTGACGCAGATCTTGCCCTTTGAAGGAGCGATTTCGAAGGGATTGGCGGGCATAGCTTCGAGTCATGGCCAGAATTTGCAGTAGGGGATGAACCGAGCCTTGCAGAGCCGTTCAGCGTAAGGCAATTCTAGAGCAGCTCCTGAGTATCATCGCCGCCTCAGCAGCTTTCGCAGCGATTCGTAGATTTCGTAGAGGCCATCGCCCCCCTGAAAAGCGTCCTCATAAACGCACTGCCCGGCATAGAGATGAATGTTGGGATCGACGCCTTTGCAGGCCAACGTGGATGAGCCAGTCACAGCATCATTTGCAAGTGCCTCTACCCCAACCCGGGCTAAGGCGGCTGTCGCCATTTGCCGGACTTCGGGATGCTCCTGGGAATTTAGCGCCACGGCACTTAGGCCGTCCATCACAGCAACAGTGTTGGCAGTTAACCCCAGGTTGTCAAGCATGCGGCCCAGGGCAAAGACAGCGGCGCGGCGACGCTGCACACCATAGTCTTGCAGAGCCACCTGTAAAACAGGCGGCAGCGGTGCTTGATCGAGCGCCGCCAGGAGGGCAGGCGTAGCAACAGCGCCAATTTGGCCCAGAGCCTCAGCAGCGGCGTAGCTAACATAGAACTGTGGATCTTCTAGGGCCGAGACCAGCCCAGGCACGACTGCAG
>JACVRP010000358.1 GCA_014534385.1 Cyanobacteria bacterium Co-bin13 | reverse complement strand
GCCAATTAGCGCTCCTAATACACACCAAACAGGTTGTTTTTTGGTCATGGCCATCATTGATGGCCGAGTCATCTACGGGAAACACACCTTTTAAGATTCCCACATGGTCGTGAATTTCTAGTGTTGAAGCAATAAAGAAACGGTTATAAATCTGTTTGAGGAGTAGGCTACTTGCGAGCTCGCTACTTCAGCATGCCTCCGGCGTCGTATGTAGAAAACACGCACTGCTGATACTCCCAACCTGCGGAGAGCGGCCACCGGCTTCTAAAGCCCCAAGTTTGGCCTTTAAAGACAGCCTGTACCTCATACTCTCCAGGATCGAGCGTGTAGGTTTCTGCCGCCACCTCAGCATCGCAGCTTTGCGGTGCTTGTCCTGGGGCATAGGTGGGGCAGTCAGGGCACGGGGGAAACTGGAGCAAAACCTGCTCATTAGAGCTATTGGTCAGAACCATTTCCAGGGGTTCTGGGGAGCCATTAAAAATAGTCACCGAGGCCGTTGAGTCCAGCGTTTGGTGAACTGGAGTGGGCGGGGCAAAGTCATAGAGCTTTACCTGCTGAGTGGATGGGGGCGCTAGCGAACTTCTGGCGGATTGAAGAGCCGTTGACAGATCAGCCATTACAATGGCCAAGCTAAAACCCGCCAAAGCGCCAACAACAGCCCCACCAACAGAAAGTTTTTGAGTAGCCATGGGCAGCAGTCAAATGGCCAAGCCACAATAAATCACATACTTTAAGCTTCTTAAGCAATTTTTTAGGTCAGGATAGATCAGCAAAATTATTGCTGAGGCCGGCACGGCAAACGCGACAGGTCGGCATTTGGGTGCAGGCGTGATTAGGCTCCCAGCCGCTCTTTAACGCCCACTTCCCTCCCAGTAGAAAGGACTGTCGCCACTATATTGGGGTAGTAAGATGTTCAAGTAAAGAAGAGATACAAACGGTTGAAGCAGGTTGGTAAGTCTATCCCTCAGCAACTGGAAATATGGCTAGGTGAAGCAATCCTGGATACCTGACAAACAGCCCTCACAACGCCAGCCCGGACATGCGAGGAAGCTAAAGCTGCAAGCGGTCTACACAGCAGTTTTAACTATCCCTTTCGTCATTCAGATCGTTGTGGCAGTCGGCTTAATTAGCTGGCTGTCTCTGAGATCGGGACGGAGTGCTGTCAACCAGGTGGCGGCTGATCTCAGTCATGAGATTAGCCAACGCATCCATGATCAGCTCAAAACTTACCTTGAAGTTCCCCACATTATCAATCAGCTCAACAGCAGCACAGCGCTTCAGGGAGAATTTGATCTGGCCAATACTCGCAGTTTAGAGCTGCGGTTTTGGCGGCAGATTCAGCTCTACGACTCCCTCAGCTCAATTGGCTTTGGCAGCCAAGATGGGCGCTATGTGGCTGCTGACCGCCGGGGCGATCGCTTTCGGCTGGGTCATCGGGATGCAGACTCTGTCGAAGGCAGACTGCGGATGTATGAGACAGACGAGCGAGGCAATCCTGTGCGGTTGGCCTACACAGGCGGAGCCAATTACGACCCTCGGGTTCGTCCCTGGTACCAACTGGGGCAGCAGGCTCCTGAGGGGCGCTGGAGCGATATCTTTACCTATTCCGCCCAACCAATCTTTGTCATTTCTGCGGTCAGAGCCCTGCAGGATGAAAACGGCACCTTTCAGGGCGTTGTCATCTCTGATCTGATGCTGTCAGACATCAATGAGTTTCTCAAGGGCCTGCAGGTAGGGCACACGGGGGAAACTTTCATCCTGGAGCGATCGGGCGCTTTGATTGCAACGTCTACCGATGAACCGCCCTACCGGATTGTCAAAGGGGAAGCGCAGAGAATGCAGGCCACTGAGGCTAAGTCACCCCTCCTACGGGCCTCTGCCCATCACCTGCTAGACACCTTTGGCAGCTTTGATCAAATTCGCTCGCTGCAGGAGACGGACTTTGAACTGGACAATCAGCGCACCTTTCTCCAGATTCTGCCTTACGTCGATCCGCGCGGGCTAGATTGGCTAATTGTGGTGGCCGTGCCCGAGTCAGACTTTACCGCGCCAATTTCCAACAGCCAGCAGTCCATAGTGGTGCTCGGCTTCATCATCATGCTAACGGCTATTGGCGTGGGGCTAATCACCGCTCGTTGGCTAGTGCGCCCCATTGCCGGGCTCGCGGCTGCGACAACCGCCATTGCAGATGGCGAGTGGGACGGCACCGTTTCAATGGAGCGGGACGATGAAATTGGGCTTCTAGCCAATGCTTTTGATCGCATGGCGAGCCAGCTGCGGAGTTCTTTAGAAACCATCAGTGCTCGGGAGGCGAGCCTGGCAGAGGCCCAAAAAACGACCCATTTGGGCAGCTGGGAATATGACCTGGCAGAACAGCGGTTGACCTGCTCCGATGAGCTGTTTCGGCTGTACGGGCTGGAGCCCATTGAGGCCAGCCTGGAGCAGTTAAAGAGCTACGAGCGAGTTCATCCTGACGATCGAGAATGGGTTAAAGCAACGATTGAACAGGCATTGACTCAAGCTCAAGCCTACGAGATCGACCATCGGATTTTGACCGTAGACAATCAAACTCGGTATGTGCAGAGTAAGGGCTATCCCCTCCTAACCGGCAGTGGAGAGGTCAAGTCCCTGTTTGGCACGGTGCTAGACATTACTGAGCGGAAAGCTGCCGATGCGGAACGTAAGCGCCTGCTGGAACGAGAGCAGGCCGCGCGACAGGAGGCGGAGCTGGCCAATCAGGCTAAGGACCAGTTTTTAGCCATCCTCTCCCACGAGCTGAGAAACCCCCTCAACCCAATCTTAGGCTGGACTCGTTTGCTAAGGGCCAATCGGCTAGATCCAGAAAAGACGGCTCAGGCGTTAGAAACGATCGAGCGCAACGCTAATCTTCAGGTGCAGCTGATCGACGACATTCTAGATGTGTCGCGCATTCTGCGGGGGAAGCTGACGCTGACGCTGCGCCCGCTTGACCTGATCGATGTGGTCACAGCAGGGATCGAGGCCGTTCAGCTGGCGGCGGCAGGTAAGTCTATTCAAATCAAAACTCGGCTTGAGCCGACCACCCTTCCCGTTGAGGGCGACTCAAATCGGCTGCAGCAGGTCATTACCAACCTGCTGACAAACGCGATTAAGTTTACGCCGGATGGGGGAGAAGTCGAAGTGACGACAGCTCTGGTCGGCAGCGATGCCCAAGTTCAGGTTAGAGACACGGGTAAGGGCATTGAGGCTAAGTTCCTACCCCATATTTTTGAGCACTTTCAGCAGGCTGATAGCACGACAACCCGAGAGTCTGGCGGACTGGGTTTGGGGTTGGCGATTGTTAAACACCTAACGGAAATGCAGGGCGGTACGGTCACGGCAGATAGTGCAGGGGCAGGCCGGGGCGCAACATTTACGCTGAGGCTGCCCTGCCTAACCCATCAGCTAGAGGAATCGCGGGGGGAGGCGATCGCACTTCCTCCGCAGCTCAAGGGCCTGCGGATTTTGATCGTAGATGACAACCCAGACAATCTGGGCTTTTTAGCCACCCTACTGCAGGAGACGGGCGCGATCGCAACTGCCGTCACTAGCGGCGAAGCGGCCCTGGCCGCCATTGACCAAGACCCGCCCGATCTGCTCCTGAGCGATATCGCCATGCCCAGCATGGATGGTTATGAGCTGGTCAGTCAGGTTCGATCTTTGGCTCCTAGCTGCCCCCATCGCATAGCTGCGATCGCATTAACGGCCCATGCTGGCTCAACGGTCGAGCAGCGGGTTTTGGCTGCAGGCTTTGATGCCTATCTGGTCAAACCCATTGATGCCCAGCAGCTTTTGGAAACAATCACAGGGCTGATTCCCCGCCTGAACGACGAGCCTCGCCCCTTCTCTAGCTGAGTTGCGACCGCTGGGCAGGCCCTCTTTTCCTGTAAGTTGGGCAGATACCCAACAGCCGCCGGAGGCCGTACCTATGTCAGAGAGTACTAATTGTGAAAAGCTTGCAACCGTCCTCAACACCGCTAGTCAGCAGGGCAAAGCAGGCTTTGTCAAAATGCTTTGGGACAATCAGTCAGCCGATGTGCAGTCTGAGCTGAGGCCCCTACTCAGTGCTGAGGCCCTACAGGCGCTTGACAGCGCATCAGCGCCCTAGCGTTTCTTAGCTGTTCTGTGTTCTAGTATTTAAAACTTAAAGAGACGTCTAAGAGGCGTCTCTTTAAAGATTTAGGCCGAGTGCAGTCGCTTGCGGGTGCGGGTGCCAGGGGCCGCCTTCTTAGCGCTCGGCTGAGGCGCGCCTGCACCTTTAGCAGGCGCGCTGCTGCGAGCTTGACCCTGCCCACTTCGACGGCGCTGGGG
>JACVRP010000114.1 GCA_014534385.1 Cyanobacteria bacterium Co-bin13 | reverse complement strand
GCAGCACGTGCTGGCAGCCTTTGTGGGGATTATTACGCCGCCGCTGATCATCAGCAATGCGCTGGGTCTGGAACCGGCAGATACCGGTTACATCATCAGCATGTCGCTGTTTGTCTCAGGCATTGCCACCTTTATTCAATGTAAGCGGATTGGGCCAGTCGGGTCGGGGCTGTTGAGCCTGCAGGGGACTAGCTTTGCCTTTTTGGGACCGATCATTGGCGTGGGCACAGCTGCGATCGCAGGGGGGGCAACGCCCCAGGGAGCGCTGGCGCTGATCTTTGGGCTGTGTTTCTTTGGCTCGTTTGTCGAGGTCTTTCTCAGCCGTTTTCTGCACCTGGCCCAGAAAATTATTACCCCGGTTGTTTCTGGAACGGTGGTGATGATTATTGGCCTGAGCCTGATCAAGACCGGCATTACCAGCATGGGCGGCGGCGTGATTGCCCAGCAAAACGGCACCTTTGGCAGCAACCAGAACCTGGCCCTAGGTGGCTTTGTGCTGGCGATCATCGTGATCTTGAACATGACGGGCAATCGGTATCTGCGGATGGGTGCGATCGCAATTGGCCTGGTGCTGGGCTATATCGTCTCTGTCTTTTTGGGCATCGTCAACTTCAGTGCCCTTAGCAGCCTGCCTTTAGTGCGGGTGCCCATTCCCTTCCGCTACGGCATGGACTTTGATTTTGCCGCCTTTCTGCCCTTTATTTTGCTCTACCTGATTACGGCAATTGAAACCATTGGCGATTTGACAGCCACCTCCGCCGTGTCTCGGCAGCCGGTCAATGGCAGCCTGTACCTGCGCCGCATCAAAGGCGGAGTCTTGGGCGATGGGGTTAACTCCCTGCTGGCTGCCGTGTTCAACACCTTCCCCAACACCACCTTTAGCCAAAACAACGGCGTCATTCAAATGACGGGAGTGGGCAGCCGCTATGTGGGTTTCTTTGTGGCGGGCATTTTTGTGCTGCTGGGGCTGCTGCCGGTGGTCGGCGGCATTTTCCAGTCGCTGCCGCAGCCGGTCTTAGGCGGAGCCACCATCGTCATGTTTGGGGCCATTGCCGTCGCCGGGATCAACATTATCTCCTCGGCTCCGCTCGATCGACGCTCGCTGATCATCGTAGCGGTGTCTCTAGCTCTGGGACTCGGCGTCGTCTATGTACCCGAACTGCTGGTAGATAAGCCTGCCATCATTAAAAACATCTTCTCCTCCGGCATCTCTACGGGAGGACTAACCGCGATTCTGCTGAACTGGCTGCTGCCTTACCCGGCCGAAACCGTTGAGCCGGTTCAAGAACCCGGCACTCAAGGGGGAGAAGTTTAGAACCGGTCAGTTCCGAAAGAGCTTTGCGGTAAGGGCTGCATGGGTTCCATGAGAAGGTTTCATGGAACCCATGCAGCCTACTTTTTGTAAATCTCGCTACTTTTTTGCATGATGTAGCTGTAAGAACAAAAGACACAAAGGAGCTAACCATGCAGCTACATCACCGCCGCAATCCTCAGTCCAATTCCTGGAACGCCTCTCGATTGGCCCATCACGGTCGGCAGCTAGAGACTGCCTACGGCTTAGGGCTCAACCAGCCCTCTGCAGAAGACTCTGCTGATAGCTGGACTGAACAATCTCCGATCAACCTGGGCCGCAGCCTGGCCAGCGCCCATCTTCTAGGCCTATAGTCGCAATAGCATGCTGGGTCCTGCTATGGGTAGATGCCAAAGTTTAGCCCGGTTCTAAAGAATGCCACATAGTGCAACGAGCTCACCCATAGCCGATTTCGAAGCCTATGAGCATTTCTTTCAACCCCACTGCAGTTTTGACGCTAGCGCTGATGCTGGGCACTGCCAGCACGGCCCAGGCCAACCCCTCACTCTATTTGGCTGATACCGGTGCCGCTGACAGCGCTGGCCTTAAGGTTGTCGCTACTGAAGACACGGAGTACGAAAACATTCGCGTCGTAGAGCTGGCGAGCGGACTAGAACATCCCTGGTCGATGGCGTTTTTGCCTGACGGGCAAATTCTCGTCACTGAGCGCCCTGGACGGCTCAACCTCGTAGACAACGGTCAGGTCACCGAGGTCTCTGGGGTACCCGAGGTCAATGCCGAGAGACAGGGCGGCCTGCTCGATGTGGCGGTGCATCCTAACTTTGAGACGACTGGCTGGGTCTACCTCACTTACTCCAAGGCCAACGGCAATGGCGAGACGGCCACAGCCCTAGCGCGAGGCCGCCTAGACGGATCTGCTCTGGTCGATGTCGAAGACCTCTTTGTGCAAAACCGCTACTCTGAGCCTGGGCAGCACTACGGCTCACGGCTCGCCTGGACGCCCGACGGCAAACTGCTGATGACGATTGGCGATCGCTGGCACGAGCCGCTCCGCTCGCAGGACCTGAATGACCATGCTGGGAAACTGCTGAGGCTGAATGACGATGGCTCAGCGCCCGAAGACAACCCCTTTGTGAACAACCCAGAGGCTCTAGATGAGATTTACGCCTATGGTCTGCGCAACGTTCAGAGCCTGCTGGCTAGCCCGACCACGGGCGAGATTTGGGTGGCCGATCACGGGCCTCGTGGAGGCGACGAGCTAAACCGCATTGAGGCAGGCAACAACTACGGCTGGCCCCTGGTGACCCGAGGCTATGACTACGCCACCGAAGCTCCGGTTGAAGAGGCCATCGGTCGTCGCCCTGAAGATGTGGATGTAGAGGTGGTTAGCCCCTTCTACGAATTTTTGCCCACCCATGCCCCATCGGGCATCACCCTGGTGACGGCCAACCAGTTCCCGGCCTGGCAGGGCAACCTCCTGGTTGGCGGTCTTCGCAGCGAACGCCTCCGCCGCGTTGTCTTCGACGAGCGCGAAGTGCTGCACGAGGAGGAGCTGCTGCTGCAAAAGGTCGGCCGCATCCGCGATGTGCGGGAAGGGCCTGATGGTTTTATCTACGTTCTGCAAGACAACGAGGACGGGGGGCTGTACCGGGTTGAGCCGGTAGCCGAGTAGGGGCTTTCGCCCACATTTCCCCACACTATTAGGCAACTCTGGCCCGCTGCTCCTGGTAGCGGGCTTTGAAAATGGCCTGCTGCTTTTTGTGATCGACGATTGGCTGGGGGTAGCCGGTGCGATCGCACTCCTCCTGGGGAATTTTGCCCGTCACCAGCATCTCCGTGTCGAGATGGCGGATCTCCGGTAGCCACTGGCGGATGTACTCGCCATCGGGGTCGTACTTTTGGGCCTGGCTGGCGGGGTTGAAAATTCGCAGCGGCTTGGGGTCCATGCCGCTGGAGGCGCTCCACTGCCAGCCGCCGTTATTGGCCGACAAGTCCCAGTCATAGAGCCGCTGCTCAAAGTACTTCTCGCCCAGCTGCCAGTTGATAATTAGATCTTTGGTGAGAAAGCTGGCTGTAATCATGCGGCAGCGGTTGTGCATCCAGCCGATCTCGTTCATCTGGCGCATGGCGGCATCGACAATCGGGTAGCCGGTGCGCCCCTCACACCAGGCCTGAAAGCGATCATCGTCATTGTCCCAGGGAAAGTCCTTGAGCGGGTCGCGGTACGGTCCCTGGGTCAGCGCTGGAAAATGGTATATCGCGTGCTGGTAAAACTCGCGCCAGGCCAGTTCCTGCTGCCAGGTCTGCACGTTGTCGCGGGTCTCGTCGCTGCGAGAGCGCTCAAAGGCGGAGGTCGCCGCTGTCCATACGGTGCGAACGCCGATCGCACCGAATTTAAGCGCCGCGCTCAGGTGAGAAGTGCCTTCAAAAGCAGGGAAGTTGCGCTGCTCGCCGTATTCCTCAACGGGCTGCCCATTACAGAAATAGTCTAGCCGCTCCTGAGCTGCCGCTTCACCGGGAGCCAGCAGCAGCGGCGTATCCCAAACAAAGCCCAGGTCTTTGGCGGTGGGCAGTGCGATCGCACCCACCGCTGTCGCTGAAGCCTGCTCTGCCGCCGATAAATCTTCGGCCCCTGCCAACGCCGCCACTGGAGCTGCCTTGGGCCGCCTCACCCAGTTTTTCCAAAAGGGCGTGTAGACGGTGTAGGGCGCGTTGGAGCCGCTAACAATCTCCTCTGGTCCATGCAAAAGCTGATCCCAAAACGTCGTGCGGATCTCAATGCCTTTTTCCTTGAGGGCCTGGGCCACTGCCCTGTCGCGCTCGCGAGAATAGGGCTCTACATCGCGGTTCCAAAACACAGCCTGGGCTCCCAGGGCCGCCGCCAGGGCCGGAATCTTCTGCTTCGGATCGCCTTTTAAGATGAGCAGACGGCTACCGGCTGCCGCATAGCGGCTCTGCAGCTCCTCCAGGCACCCCATCAGATAGGTAGCCCGCACCGCAGGCACATCCCCTGTCTCTAAAATGCCGGGGTCCAGGCAAAATACGCCCACCACCTTAGGGCTGCGCGCCCTAGCAGCTGCCAACCCCAAATTGTCAGACGTGCGCAGATCACGTCGGTGCCAGAACAAAATCAAATCAGCCATGCCCTTGTGTTGCCGCCGCCCCGTTAGAAATGCCGGGTTTTAGTATAACGACAATGCTGTGCCCCTTTCGAGGTGGAGCGGCAGCCCGACTCAACCCCTTACTGGGTCATTCTCTCCAGGGTATTTCGACATACAGTATTGGCAGGAAATCGTAAGGAGACAGTATTGTGCTTCAGACCAAACAGATTGTGCTCAGCACCTTTAACGGCTACCTAGACTATCTGCAAAACAACCAGCCCGAACTGCCGCTGGAAGTGATGTACCAGGTGGCTGCCACCCTGACCCAGGCAGAATTTGCGCTGCAGACGGCGGAGGCGACTACCAAGGCAGGCTAATGCAGTAGAGCGGTGGTCGCCCCCAGAGAAAAAAGCCTGTGGCCGGGAAATCGCACCGCCAAAGCTGCCTCAGCGGTAAGAAGAATTGTGAAAATACCCCTCATTACAGGTTCCACACCTTGAGTTACACAGTTAGCCTATATAAACTGTGTAAATAGATACGGTTTGCAAGGAATGCCGGGAAAATTAAACCTGCTTCGTCCCAGCACCTAAAAACCTAGGCACCTAAAAACCCTTGAGGAATTAACTATGCAATTGTCCTACCGCGGCGCACACTACGAAGCCCACCAGCCTAACCTGCAGGAAAGCAATACTGAGGAAATCGGCACCTATCGCGGCGTTCCGACGCGGCGTAAGCACTTTAAGCTCAGCCAGGCTCACCATGGGCAGGTACAGCTAACCTACCGAGGCGCTAAGTACAACCACGAAGTTTAGCAGCGGAGCTAAGCTCAAGCACCTGTAGGCTGGATCAAGCGCAGCGCGACCCAACCTACAGCCCTCGTAAGTTAGACCATAACAAAGCGACTCCAACATTTAGAGGGGTTGTTGGTTTCGCCAAAGCGCGACCCAATCTACCCGTTCAGCGATGCAAGTCGCCCGGTTCTGACAAAGCTGGATGAGACTATTGCGACAGCAGCGAATCGAGGAAAGGTTTGGCTAGGAAAAAACTGGAAATCGACTTAGCATCGATCGCCTCACCCGCCAAAATTGCTTTTTCCAGTTCTGCAGGGGTCATCAAGACCACCTCCATATCCTCGTCCTCGTCCATATCGGGGGGAGTTTCTAGCTTCTCCAAGTCTGTTGCTACAAAGGCATAAATAATCTCGTCGGAATAGCCAGGGGCCAGGGGGAACTTGCCGATGCTTTTCCAGGTTTGCGCCCGGTATCCTGTTTCTTCTTCGATTTCTCGCAGCACGGTTTCGGCTGCAGCCACGCCCGGCTCAATCGTACCTGCCGGAAACTCCAGCAGGCGACCCTGCAGCGCAAAACGGTACTGCCGCACCAGCACCAGCTTGCCTTCCGCCGTGAGCGGAATCACCAGCGCTCCGCCGGGATGGCGCACGCATTCCCAGTCGCCGACGGCCTTATTGGGCAGGCGCAGGCGAATCACTTCAAAGTTAAACTTGCGGCCCTCATAAAACAGGCGCTGCTTGAGCAGTTGGGGCGGTTCATGACCAAGGGGCATAGGGTTTCCTGATGGTGCTGGGCTAGCTGGCTGCCGAGCTGGCTTGAAACAGCAGCGGCGATTTGCCTACCCATTGAAGCGCTGTTCTTTAAGATTGACCAGTCAGGCGCTAGAGACTCAGGAAAATATTTTACAATTCTTCAACTTTCCTTAACCTTCAGTAAATGAACGCCGCTGTGATCAACCTGTTCGACCAGTTGAGCAATCGTCTTGCCCGAGATGGGCTCAATCCAGTCTGGCGCAATTTCTGACAAAGGCACCAGCACAAAGGCCCGCTCGTGCATGCGGGGGTGAGGAATTTGCAGGGTAGGGGTGGTGAGCACCAGATCGCCAAACAAGATCAGGTCTAGATCGAGCAGGCGGGGCCCCCAGCGTTCTCGGCGCACTCGGCCAAAGCTCGCTTCTACCTGCAGCAGTTCTCGCAGCAGGACTTCTGGGGCCAGGCAGGTTTGCAGCAGGGCGGCGCAGTTGAGGTAGTCAGGCTGAGGCGGGCCAACCGGAGCGGTTTGATAGACGCTGGAGTGGGTTAAAACGGCTATGCCCTCGGTGGCGTTGAGCGCGGCCAGGGCATCTTGCAAAATGCTCTGGGAGTCGCCTAAGTTGCTGCCAAGTGCGATCGCACAAGAAACCATCCGCATAGGGGTTGGAGCTGTCATAAACCGTAGTCCTTCATGCTAGCGCATCCCCTTATGGCGTCTGGGGTGGCACCCGGTAGAGCTGCAGCCTCAGGCCAGAGACTTCTGCGTGCAGCGGCTCAGCGCCAGCGGGCGGCGTGGCCAACGCGGCAAAGGCGGCAGCCGTCAGCAAAATCTCATCGTCTGCGGCGATGTCTTCCCCCAGCTTCGACGCCAGGTTCATTTCGTGGCCAAAGACGTCTCGCTCTCCCACTACCAGCACCTCGCCAAAACCAATGCCGATGCTGGCGTGCAGCCCCTTAGCCTGAAGTTGGCCCAGCACACGCTGCATGGTCGTTAGCGCCTGCTCTGGGTTGGAAAACACGGCATAGACATTGTCGGCCTCTAGCTTTAAAACGCGCCCGCCCGCCGCTTCGATCAGCGGCACCGTCAGCGACCGGACCTGGTAGATCCGACTCAGCGATGGAATAATGCCCGCCTCCGCCGTGAGCTGGGAAAACCCCGCCATGTCCATCACCATGACGGCCAGCTCCTGGCTAAACAGGGTCTCGATCTGGGCATCGATCGCCGCCGCCTGCTCAGGGTCAATCTGCCGCTGCCGCAGCAGCGCTTCAAACGTTTCAAGCGTAGCCGGGGCTGAGGCAGGCTGCATCATATCTTGACAGGGGAGATCACTGCTGGGTCTCAGGTCTGATGCACCCACACCGCTGCCGCCTATCAAGAAGATGCCTTGACAGGCCAGAGTTGCGATCGCTTTCACCCTTAGTCGAGGCTGCTTTTGCCTACCGTTCATGCTAGACAAGCTGTAAGGTTGTCAGGCGAGGTGAGGCTGCAGCCGCTGCACTAGCTGGTCCGCAGGCAATACCCCTTCAACTCGATCGATAGGTTGCCCAGCCTTGAAGAGAACTAACGTCGGCAGCGCGTAGATCCGGTGCTGCTGCGCTAGCTGAGGATACCGCTCGGTATCGATCTTGACGATCTTCAGCTGGCCTTTGAGCTGACCGTTGACTTGTTCTAAAACCCCCGCCATCATTTTGCAGGGGCCACACCAGGTGGCATAAAAATCTACTAGCACAGGCAGATCGGAGGCAGCAAGCAGATCGCTGAAGCTTTGAAATTGCTGTTTAGTGGCCATACCATTGCCCCAAAAAATCAGTCTGGCTAGATCCTAACCTTGCCGCCCGCAGCCGTCAGGCGGAGATCTACAACCTGTGACATTTTTCCAACGTTGGCGTAGGGATGACAGCGTCGGTGGTCCCACCCCATAGCTCAAATACTTCTGCCTCACGCCACTTATTCCGTTAAAAAGGGGCCTCCTCGATGCCGTAAGATATTCAGGCGGAAAGGCTTTTTGCCGCCAGCGTTTTTGATTCAGCATCTTCTATTGAGTTGCATCGAGGTTATCCCCATGTCTGAAGCATCGTCCAAATCCCTTCAGGGCCAGGTTGCCATTGTTACTGGGGCTTCCCGTGGGATTGGGCGGGCAGTGGCGCTGGTGCTGGCGGCTGAAGGAGCCAGCGTGGTCGTCAACTATGCCAGCTCCAGCGGTGCCGCAGACGACCTAGTAACCCAAATCACTGACCAGGGCGGCAGTGCCCTGGCCCTACAGGCCGATGTTTCTAAGGCCGATCAGGTCGAGGCTCTGGTCGCGTCTACCCTCGAGAAATGGGGCCGAGTGGATATTCTCGTAAACAATGCTGGCATCACCCGCGACACCCTGCTGCTGCGCATGAAGCCAGAGGACTGGCAGGCCGTCATAGACCTCAATTTGACAGGGGTTTTTCTCTGCACGCGCGCCGTTGCCAAAACCATGCTGAAGCAGCGATCGGGCCGTATTGTCAACATCGCCTCAGTTGCAGGGCAGATGGGCAACCCCGGTCAGGCTAACTACAGCGCCGCCAAAGCCGGAGTCATCGGCTTTACCAAAACCATTGCTAAGGAAATGGCCAGCCGAGGCGTAACGGTCAATGCAGTTGCCCCCGGCTTTATCGCCACCGACATGACCGACGGCCTGCCCAACACCGAAGACATTCTCAAGTTCATTCCCCTGGGTCGCTTTGGGCAGCCAGAAGACATCGCTGGCATGGTGCGCTTTTTGGCCGCAGACCCCGCTGCTGCCTACATTACCGGGCAAACCTTCAACGTTGACGGGGGGATGGTTATGGCGTAGAGCTTTAGGCTTGCGGAACTTTTTAGGCATCGGGCACGACAGAAATAAAACCAGGCGAGCTCATAGGCTGGTCTTATTGGCTGTGAGTAAGTCTGGTCATAGGGTTTCCGTCTACTAAAGCTGAGAGAATGCACTTCCTAGAACAAGCAGAGCAGGCCGCTCAGGTTCTATCACAGCAGCGATACCAGGATCACGCCTGCTGGTTAGTTGAGCTGAGCTATTCCAAGACCTTTGAGGATGGAGAGGTCTCTGAGCAAAGCCAATCGCTTCAGGTCGTCGCCGTTTTGGGCGGCATCAACCACATCCGACTGAGCTTAGAAGAGGCGGTTTTAGCCGCCGCAAACCAGACATCTTGATGGACGCAAAAAGTTAATCTCTAGGCCCCTCTTAAGAGAGGGTTAGATCAAAAGACACCTGCTTACTATGCTAAGTAATGCAAGCGACAGAGCTACAGCTAAGAGAGGGTCATGAGATGCATTCTCAACTGGAAGAGCTGCTTATCCAACGCGGCCAAACCCTGGTTCACATTGAAGAACTGCTTTGCCACATTCGCAGCCTGGTTGACCTCATCATCTCAGAGGTTCGAGCAACTCAGGAGACTCAAGCCCTACGGGCTGCCCCGGCAGAGCCATTGAATCCATCTTATCTCGAAGTAAATCGTTCCCCCCCCCCCCCGGGGGGGGGCGGGTGGGGGG
>JACVRP010000539.1 GCA_014534385.1 Cyanobacteria bacterium Co-bin13 | reverse complement strand
CCCAATTTGCATGACTCAGAGGATAATTCAGTATGCACCTGAGTGAATTAACTCACCCCAACCAACTGCACGGTCTATCTATCCGCCAGCTAGAGGAAATTGCCCGCCAGATTCGGGAAAAGCACCTGGAGACAGTCGCTACTAGCGGTGGGCACCTGGGGCCGGGCCTAGGAGTCGTAGAACTGACCCTAGCCCTCTATCAAACCCTTGATTTAGACCGGGACAAGGTGGTTTGGGACGTCGGGCACCAGGCATATCCTCACAAGCTGGTGACAGGGCGTTACAGCGATTTTCATACCCTGCGGCAAAAAGATGGGGTAGCGGGTTACCTCAAGCGCAGCGAGAGCAAGTTTGATCACTTTGGCGCTGGCCATGCCTCCACCAGCATCTCTGCGGCTCTGGGGATGGCAATGGCGCGTGATTTGCAGGGCGATGACTACAAGTGTGTCGCGATCATTGGCGACGGTGCGCTCACCGGAGGCATGGCGCTGGAGGCTATCAACCATGCTGGGCACCTGCCCAACACCAATCTGTTGGTCGTGCTCAACGATAACGAGATGTCGATCTCACCCAACGTTGGGGCGATTCCGCGGTACCTGAACAAAATTCGCCTCAGCCCGCCGATGCAGTTTCTCACCGACAACCTGGAGGAGCAGTTTAAGCACCTGCCCTTTGTGGGCGAGTCGCTCTCGCCTGAGCTAAGCCGGGTCAAGGAAGGCATGAAGCGGCTGGCCGTACCCAAGGTGGGAGCCGTATTTGAGGAGCTGGGCTTTACCTACATGGGTCCGGTGGATGGCCACAATTTGGAGGAGCTGGTCAGCACCTTTAAGCAGGCCCATAAACACGTGGGGCCGGTGCTGGTGCATGTGGCCACTACCAAGGGCAAGGGCTATGCGATCGCAGAAAAAGATCAGGTTGGATACCATGCCCAGTCACCTTTCAACCTGGCTACCGGCAAGGGCGTCCCTTCCAACAAGCCCAAGCCGCCCGGCTACTCCAAAGTATTTGCCGAAACCCTAATCAAGCTGGCTGAAGACAATCCTAAGGTTGTCGGCATCACCGCTGCGATGGCCACCGGCACTGGGCTCGATAAGCTCCAGGCCAAGCTGCCCAAACAGTACATTGATGTGGGCATTGCTGAGCAGCATGCCGTCACCCTGGCTGCGGGTTTGGCCTGCGAGGGCATTCGCCCCGTTGTCGCCATATACTCCACCTTCCTGCAGCGGGCCTTTGACCAGATTGTTCATGACGTCTGCATTCAGAAAGTCCCTGTCTTTTTCTGTCTGGATCGGGCAGGCATTGTCGGTGCAGATGGTCCCACCCACCAGGGCATGTACGACATCGCCTACCTGCGCGCTATTCCCAACATGGTGCTGATGGCCCCCAAAGATGAGGCCGAGCTGCAGCGCATGGTCGTCACCGGTATTGACTACACCCAAGGCCCCATTGCCATGCGCTACCCCCGAGGCAATGGCTACGGCGTGCCCCTCATGGAGGAAGGTTGGGAACCTCTGCCCATCGGCAAAGGGGAGCAGCTGCGCCAGGGCGAAGACATTCTCCTGGTCGGCTATGGCTCTATGGTCAACCCAGCTCTGCAAACCGCCGAGATCCTCAGCGAACACGGCATCGAGGCAGCGGTGATTAATGCTCGCTTTGCTAAACCCCTCGACACCGAGCTAATTTTGCCCCTAGCGAAGCAGATTGGCCGGGTGGTGACGCTGGAAGAAGGGTGCATCATGGGCGGCTTTGGTAGCGGTCTGGCCGAAGCACTGCTGGATGCTCAGGTGAATGTTCCCGTGCTGCGCTTGGGCATTCCCGACCTGCTCGTGGATCATGCTACGCCGGAAGAATCTAAGGCTGAGCTGGGCCTGACCCCGGCTCAAATGGCCGCTAAGATTTTGGCGACCTTTGCAGTTGAAAAGCCGGTGCTGCGCGTTTAGACGCGGGAGCGCGGAAGCGTGGGGACGCGGAGACGCGGAGACGGTAGGAGGTAGGGGAAGTGGGAAAGGTAGGGGAGGTGGGGTTTGGAGATTTCTAGCTCTGGGGCTCTGACTCCCTTAAAGCTCACCTCTCCTGGCTTGACAGGCCCCCAGAAAACTTCATACTGGGGTCAGTTCCTCTTTCTTTAGCCGACTGGATCGCCCATGATTGAGACTTCCGACACCCACGTCTTTCCGGTTAGCTGGCAGCGTGATCAGATCGTCCTGATTGACCAGCGGCGGTTGCCCAATGAATATTCGGTTGTCGCAATTCACCGCTGTGAAGATGTCGTTCGGGCGATCCGCTCCCGCATTGTTCAGGGCAGTTCTTCCCTGGGCATTGCGGCTGCCTACGGCATTTATCTGGGGGCCTGCGAGATTCATACAGAGGACCGCTGCGCTTTTTTAGAGCGCCTGGAGGCGATCTGTGAAATTCTGAAAAATGTCCGACCAGACAAGGAAAATTTGCGTTGGGCTGTGGTCAACATGCTGCGGCAGGCCCAGACGGTAGAGGGCTCTGTAGAGGAGGTGCGATCGCATCTCCTCACCGCTGCCCAAGCCCTTCAAGCTGAAGACTTTCGCATCTGCCACGCCATCGGCGATTATGG
>JACVRP010000405.1 GCA_014534385.1 Cyanobacteria bacterium Co-bin13 | reverse complement strand
TCACAGATTTAGCCTTACGTTCAGACTCGACAGCAGAGGGTTTGCTGTGGACAGCGGTACAATCTCAGGCAGGATCGCCCCTTGATTTGGCCTGAGTTCATGTATTTTTTTAAAGCGCTGAAGTTGCGGCAAGTCACCTGGTGGCAGTGGGTGCTGACGCTCTTGGCTCTGGTGCTGTTTGCCGATGCCGCAGTGTATCTCTTTTCGGAGGAGCTGTGGTTTCAGGATGTTAACTACCTGGCGGTGTTTCGGCTGCGGATGCTGACCCAGTTCAGCTTAGGCATTTTTGCCTTTGTCTTGAGCCTGGTATTTACGATGGGCAATCTGGCGCTGGCCTTTCGGCTGCGGCCCCTCAAGCCGCCTGCGGAAGAAACCCCTGATCGCTCTGTCGGGCGAGGGCTGCGCTGGCTGCTGCTGCTGGTAGTGGCGCTGGGGCTGCTGTTGGGGGTGCAGCTGCTCTACCAGGGGCAGGTAGTAGCCAGCTACTGGCAAACGACCTCTAGCCTATACAACCCGGCTCCGCCGCTGCCGCTTTGGGCCAAGCCTGATGCGGTGCAGTCTGTGGCTGGGCGGCTGGTAGCTCAGCCCTGGCAGCTGGTGGCGCTGGTCATGGGCGCGATCGCATTCTTGCTTTACCCCCGCTGGTCGATCCGGCTGGCGGCGCTGCTCATGAGCCTGGGCTTTGCCCTGATTTTGTCGGCCCACTGGAGCAAGGTTTTGCTGGCGGTGCAGCCGCTGTCTTTTGGGCAGGCCGATCCGATTTTTAATCAAGACATCGGGTTTTACATTTTTCGGCTGCCGATCTGGGAGCTGCTTAACTTTTGGCTGATTGGGCTGTGCTTCTTCATGCTGGTGTCGGTGACGCTGATCTACCTGCTGGCCGGAGACAGCCTCAGCCGGGGTCGCTTCTTTGGGCTGGCGCTGTCGCAGCAGCGTCACCTCTATGCCCTGGCTAGCACTCTCTTTTTGGTGACTAGCCTAAACCACTGGCTGGGCCGCTACCAGATTCTCTATGCCCAGGAGGGAGCCGTGGCCGGGGCAGGCTACACCGAAGTCCACGTCAACCTGCCTGCCTACACCGCCTTGAGCGTGCTGACCCTGTTTTTGGGGCTGGGCTTTTTGTCGCGCTTTGTGCTGTGGCGCGTTACTGTGCGGGGCCTGGTGATTTGGCTGCGCGATGTGGGACGACGGCAGTATGCGGCCCTACCCAAGCTGGGCTATCAGCCGCTGCGATCGCGCCTGCTGGTCTGGGGCATTGGCCTGTACCTGCTGGTTACGCCCCTGACTACGATGCTGCTGCCGCCCCTGGTGCAGCGGGTGGTCGTACAGCCCAACGAGCTGGTGCGGGAGCAGCCCTACATCCGCAACTCCATTGCCCTGACCCGCAACGCCTTTGATCTGACTGACATTGACGTGGAGCCGTTTAACCCGGTGGGCGAACTCGCCTACACCGACATTGAGGAAAACACGCTCACCCTCGACAACATTCGCCTGTGGGACACGACTCCCCTGCTGGAGAGCAACCGCCAGCTGCAGCAGATTCGGCTCTACTACGAGTTTCGCGATGCCGACGTAGACCGCTATCCCATCCTCAATGCGCTGGGCGGCTTTGATCGGCGGCAGGTGCTGGTCTCGGCCCGCGAGCTGGACTACGAGCAGGTGCCCGATATTGCCCAAACCTGGGTCAACGAGCACCTGGTCTATACCCACGGCTTTGGCTTTACCATGAGCCCGGTCAACACGGCGGCTCCCGATGGCCTGCCCGCCTACTTTGTGCGCGGTATCGAAAACATTCCCAGCAGCCCCGAAATCGCGGCCAGCATTCCCATTGCTAAGCCCCGCATTTACTTTGGGGAAATGACCGACACCAACATCATGACCAATGCCGAGGTGCCGGAGCTAGACTACCCCAGCGGCGACGACAACATCTACACCGCCTACCAGGGCCGGGCTGGCATTAATATTGGCTCTTTCTGGCGACGGCTAATCTTTGCCCGACGGCTGCTCGACTGGCGCATGCTGTTTACCGAAGACTTTACCCCGCAGACCCGGATGCTGTATCGCCGCAACATTGCTGAGCGGGTACGTGCGATCGCACCTTTTCTGCGCTTTGACAATGACCCCTACCTGGTGGTGGTCGATGCTGGAGACGCCTCTCGCCTCTGGGGCACCGGGCCAGTCTCAGCCACCGATGAGCAGCGAGCAATTGACTTTGAAGCCTTTCAGGCGCGCAACTCCGACATCAGCCAAGACAACTTCGATCCGCAGACCGACCCCAACTATCTCTACTGGATCATCGACGCCTACACGGTGAGCGATCGCTACCCCTACTCCGACCCCGGCGAAAACGACTTTAATTACATCCGCAACTCGGTCAAGGTAGTGGTCGATGCCTACCACGGCTCTGTGGGCTTTTTTATCGCCGATGCCGACGACCCGCTAATCCAAACCTGGAGCCGCGTGTTTCCCGGCATGTTTAGGCCCCTGGCAGACATGCCGCCCGCCCTGCGGGAGCACATCCGCTATCCCCAAGACTTGTTTCAGGTGCAGGCCAACCAGCTAATGGCCTACCACATGACCGACCCCCAGGTGTTTTACAACCGGGAAGACCAGTGGCGCGCCCCCAACGAAATCTACGCCAACGAAGCCCAGCCGGTCGAACCCTACTACCTGATCATGCGGCTGCCCGAAGAAGAAACCGAAGAGTTTATTCTGCTGCGGCTCTTTACCCCAGCCCAGCGCCGCAACCTGATCGGCTGGCTAGCGGCCCGCTCCGACGGCGAGCGCTACGGCCTGCGCCTGCTCTACCGCTTTCCCAAGCAGGAGCTAGTCTTTGGCCCCGAGCAGATCGAGGCCCGCATCAACCAAGACCCGGCCATCTCCCAGCGCATTTCCCTGTGGGATACCCAGGGCTCGCGCGCCCAACAGGGCAACCTGCTGGCCATTCCCATTGAGCAGTCGCTGATCTACGTCGAGCCGCTCTACCTGGTAGCCGAGCAAAACCGTCTGCCGTCGCTAACGCGGGTCATTTTGGTGTACCGCAACCGCATTGCGATGGCCGAGACGCTGCAAGACGCCATCTCTGCCATATTTTTGCAGGAGCAGCCCACCACGCCACCCATTCTGCGCGAGCTAGACGAGGCCGATCCGGATCTGGATACGCCCTTGACGCCGGGGATTGAGCCGGGGTTAGGCGGGGAGGAGGGGTAGGGACGCGGGGGAGCGGAGGAGCCGGGGAGCAGAGGAGCAGAGGAGCAGTAGCCTAGTAGGATGGGCAAAGCAGAGCGTGCCCATCACAGCCAAGCGCCAGGCTGTACCACGGATTGACCTCTGGTAGGGGCGCAGCGGCCTGCGCCCAATGTAGCCGCTGCAGCCTTAATTCAGATTAGTAGGATGGGCAAAGCAGAGCGTGCCCATCACAGCCATCACAGCTCTTTTGGCGCAGACCCGCTTGCATCGCGCTTCAAAGAAAAGGGACATAGAAAGGCAGAGGAACCGAGAGGTTCAGGCTTGACTCTTAGAGTCAGATCCACTAGTTTCAGTACTTATAGCTGTGTGCGTGCAGCTTGTCTCTCCCAAAAATTTGGCGGTGCCGGAAGTTGTATCCAGCAACAACCGACACCTGACCCCCGAAGACAGAAGCACCTGTCGCGGAGGCTAGAGGTGATCTTAGTAGATCAC
>JACVRP010000429.1 GCA_014534385.1 Cyanobacteria bacterium Co-bin13 | reverse complement strand
TGAAGAAGCGGCTAACGCTGGAGAAAGCCGTCTAGAATGCCGGACATCACAATCTACAAAAAGGATACGTATGTCTAGCAGCGCACCCTGGTTTGTCCAGCCTGGGGACCAGAGCCACGTAGGCTACGCCTACGACGAGCCGGGCAGCCTACCCGGCACTTTGAAAATTAAGGCAGACGCAGCACCGCCAACGATTGTACTGATCGACTATAACGAGGCTGATGCAGTGCGGGTGACGCTGGAAACGCCTGAAGAATGCGCTGACTACCTCGATACTGAGTCGGTTTCCTGGATTGATTTGCAGGGCTTTGGCAGCGAGGATGTGCTGCAGCGGTTAGGTCAGGTGTTTGAGCTGCATCCAACCGTGCTGGAGGATGTGGTAAATGTGCCGCAGCGTCCCAAAACCGAGAACTACGAAGACCAGCTAGTCATTGTGCTGCACATGGCAGTGGCGCTGCCAAGTCAGTCGCGCTACGTCAGAGAACAGGTGAGCCTGGTGCTGGGGCCGAACTACCTGCTGACCGTGCAGGAGGAGCCAGATTACGACCCGTTTGAGCCGATTCGCGATCGCATTCGCTACAAAAAGGGCACCATTCGCCAGCGCGGCGCAGACTACCTGGCCTATGCCCTAATTGATGCCGTGATCGATGGCCTCTTTCCTGTTCTAGAACTCTTTGGCGAACGGATTGAGTTTCTAGAAGATGAGGTGATTCGCCAGCCCAATGCTCAAACCCTATCTAAAATTCACCAGATCAAGCGAGAGCTGCTGGCCCTGCGCCGCTCGATCTGGCCCCAGCGCGATGCGATCGCAGCCCTGCTGCGCGACGACTGCCCGCTGATTCGCCCGGAGGTGAGAATTTACCTGAAAGACTGCTACGACCACACGGTACAGATCCTCGACATGGTCGAAACCTACCGGGAGCTAGCCTCTAGCCTGATGGACGTGTACCTGTCTTCAGCCAGCAACAAGATGAACGAAGTGATGAAAACCCTCACCGTCATTTCCACCATCTTTATTCCGCTGACCTTTATTGCCGGAATCTACGGCATGAACTTCAACCCCGAGGCGTCTCCCTTCAACATGCCCGAGCTGAACTGGTACTGGGGCTACCCGCTGGCCTGGGCCTTGATGATTGCGATCGCGCTGGGGCTAGTTTATTTCTTCAAGCGACGGGGCTGGTTTGAAGACTTCTCAACCGTGGCAAATAAGCCATAGAGCGCAGCTCAAGACCCCTGGGTTCTTCAAGAACCCAGGGGTCTTGTTGAGCCTGGCGCTAGCCCAAGGCTTCGAGCAGCTGTTGCTTGGCACTCTCTAGAGCCTCCGGCAGCTTAGAGGCATCTCGGCCACCCGCCTGGGCCAGGTTGGGCCGACCGCCGCCGCCGCCGCCGCAGATCTTGGCGATGCCGCCAACGAACTTACCGGCTTGCAGCTTTTTGTCGATCACCGCCGGGCTAAAGGCAGCGACTAGGCTGACCTTGCCTTCCTCAGGCACAGAGCCCAACACAACGGCTCCCTCACCCAGCTTTTGCAACAGCCGTTCGGCTGCCGTCTTCAGGGATTCGGGATCAACTCCTGGTAAGTCGGCCACCAGAATTTTAAGGTCGCCAACGGCTTCGGCCTGGCCCAGCAGCTGGTCTGACTTGAGCACTGCCAGCTCAGACTTCAGCGCATCGCGTTCTTTTTGGGCCGCTTTCAGCTCGTTTTGCAGGTTGGTGACGCGCTCGGGCAGCTCCTCGGGCTTGGCCTTGAAGCGATCGCTCAGGTCGCGCACCACAGCGTCGCGCAGGTTCAGGTACTCCAGCACCGCCGGACCGGCTACCGCCTCGATCCGCCGCACGCCTGCCGCTACGCCCGACTCGGAGATAATCTTGAACAGGCCAATTTCAGCAGTGTTGGTGACGTGGGTGCCGCCGCACAGCTCCATCGAAACGCCCGGAAAGTCAATGACGCGCACTTCACTGCCGTACTTCTCGCCAAACATTGCGATCGCACCCCGCGATTTGGCCTCGTCAATCGGCATTACCGCCACATCAGACTGATGCCCTTCGTCGATCCAGGCATTTACCTGCTCTTCCACCTGCTGCACTTCCTCCGAGGTGAGGGCGCGGGGGCAGTTAAAGTCAAACCGCAGGCGGTCAAAGGCCACCAGAGAACCGGCCTGGGAAATGCTGTCATCCACCAGCTTCTTCAGCGCCGCCTGCAGCAGGTGAGTCGCGGTGTGGTTAGCCTGAACCCGGCGACGACAGGCACGATCAATCTGCGCCGTAACCGCATCGCCCTTTTTAATCGTGCCTCGCTCTACCCGACCGTAGTGGACAAAGAAGTCACCATCCTTCTGCACATCCTCAACACGGATCACCCAGTCCTGGCCCGACAGATAGCCGCGATCGCCTACCTGCCCGCCAGACTCGGCGTAGAAGGGGGTCTGATCGAGCACTACCTGCACCACGCTACCGGCCTCGGCCGCCTCAACCGGCTGCCCCTCGGCCAAAAGCACCTCAACTCGGCTGCTGCTCGACACCTCGGCATAGCCCAAAAACTCGGTGGAGCGAATGTGTTCGGCCAGGGTATCGAGGCTGCCCTGCACAGTCAGGTCAATGGTTTCGTGGGCGTCTTTGGAGCGCTGCCGCTGCTTCTCCATTTCGCTTTCAAAGCCCGCCAGATCTACGCCGAGGCCGTTTTCCTCGGCAATTTCCTGGGTCAGCTCCAGCGGAAAACCGTAGGTGTCGTAAAGGACAAAGGCATCAGCTCCAGAGATTTGCTTGGCCGCAGACTGGCTCTCTCGCTGCAATACGTCTGCCAGCAGCTTCTCGCCCCGCTCCAGGGTTTCCAGAAAGCGGGCCTCTTCGCGGTCCAGTTCAGCTTTGATATTGGCTTCCCGCTGCCGCACGTTGGGGTAGGCCACTTCTGAAAGCTGCATGGCTGTCTCGGCCACCTGGCTGACAAACGCGCCCTCAATGCCGATCAGCCGTCCGTGGCGCACCACCCGCCGGATCAGCCGTCGCAGCACGTAGCCTCGACCCACGTTAGAGGCCGTAATGCCGTCGGCAATCATGTGGACCACCGCACGCACGTGGTCGCCAATCACCTTGAGCGAAACCTTGGTTTTCTCGTCACAGTCGGCGTAGGTAATCCCGGCAATCTTAGCCGCCGTCTCAATGATCGGGAGAATCAGGTCGGTCTCGTAGTTGTTGGGCACCTTTTGCAGGATCTGAGCCATCCGCTCCAGTCCCAGGCCGGTGTCAATGTTTTGGTTTTGCAGCGGCGTCAGGTTGCCCTCGGCATCCTGGTTGTACTGCATAAACACCAGGTTATAGAACTCGATAAAGCGAGTGTCATCTTCTAGATCAATCGCGTCGTCACCCAGCTCCGGGTGAAAGTCGTAGTAGATTTCGGAGCAGGGGCCGCAGGGGCCAGTCG
>JACVRP010000646.1 GCA_014534385.1 Cyanobacteria bacterium Co-bin13 | reverse complement strand
CTTTGGCTTTGCCGTTGGTAGGGCGGCGACCTTTGCGAAGGCCAACAGCGATCTTGCTGTGTTTCTCAATTTCGCCCATGACCTCTCTGGCCCGGCTGATAACCGAGGGCGGCAGGCCTGCCAGTCGCCCTGCCTCAATGCCGTAAGACTTGTCGGCTCCGCCCGGCTGTACCTGGTGCAGAAAGATAATCTGGTCGGGCAACTCTTTGACGGTGACCTGGTAGTTAGCGACGTTGTTAAGCAGCCCAGCCAGCTCATTCAGCTCGTGATAATGGGTCGCAAAAATTGTGCGGGCCTGAATATCACTGGCCAGATGCTCCGCCACGGCCCAGGCAATTGAGAGGCCGTCGAAGGTAGCGGTGCCTCTGCCGATTTCATCTAGCAGCACCAGCGAGCGGGCGGTGGCGTGGTTGAGGATGTTGGCCGTTTCGTTCATCTCCACCATGAAAGTAGACTGCCCCGTGGCCAGGTCATCCACTGCACCAACGCGGGTGAAGATGCGATCGCATATCCCCAACTGCGCCGCCTTCGCTGAGACAAAGCTCCCCACCTGGGCCATCAGCTGAATCAACCCCACCTGACGCAGGTAACAGCTTTTACCGCTGGCGTTGGGGCCAGTAAGGATGATCAGGTCGTCTTCTCCACCCAACTGCGTCGAATTGGGCACAAAGAACCCCGCTGGCAGCAGCTGCTCGACGACGGGGTGACGGCCTTCGGTGACGCTGAGCTGGCGATTTGCGGCTAGCGTGGGGCGGCAGTAGCCCTGGTAAATAGCGACTTCGGCCAGGCCGCAAAGGACATCGGCAGCGGCAACGGCAGCGGCAACTTTACGGATTAGCTCAACCTGGCCTCCGACCTGGTCGCGCAGCTGAATGAACAGGTCGTACTCCAGGCTGTGAATTTCCGATTCCAGGTTGAAGACGCGGGTTTCTCGTTCTTTGAGTTCGGGGGTGATGTAGCGCTCTTCATTGGTTAACGTCTGCCGCCGGATGTAGTCGTCGGGAGCCTGATCTGCCTTGGCCCGAGAGAGGGTGATGTAGTAGCCAAAGGCTTTGTTAAAGCCGACTTTGAGGGTGGAGATGCCGGTGCGCTGGCGTTCAACCGCCTCTAGGCCCGCAATCCACTGGCGGTCGGCGACGATCTGCTGGCGCAGGTCATCAAGCTGCGGGTTGACGCCTGCTTGGATCAGGTTGCCCTCAGTGAGGTAGAGGGGCGGATTTTCGACCAGGTGCGATCGCAGTACCTGGCCTAGCTGCTCTAGCTCCAGCGGCACATCCTGCAGCGCCCTGAGATAGGGCGACTGGGCCTGGGCCACCAGGGCAGCTAGCTCCGGCAGGCGGGCAAAAGACTCGGCCAGGGCAATTAGGTCGCGGGCGTTGGCGGTACCCGATCCGGCCCGTCCGGCCAATCGTTCTAGGTCGTAGATCTGCTTCAGCCGCTGCTGTAGCACCTGCCGCAGGCTGCTGTCCTGCACCAGCTCAGCAATCGTGTCTTGCCGCGCCTGAATGCCAGAGAGATTCAGCAGGGGCTGCAGCAGCCACCGCCGTAGGGCGCGGCTGCCCATGGGTGTGACGGTGCGATCGAGCGCCCACAGCAAAGAGCCGTTGAAGGTGCCATCGCGGGCGGTTTGGGTGATCTCCAGGTTGCGGCGGGTCTGGTGATCGATCACCAGGTACTCAGTCAGGGTGTAGGTACACAGCGGCTGCAGCGGCGACAGCACTGTTTTCTGGGTATCTTCCAGGTACTCCAGCAGGCCGCCCGCTGCCCGTACCGCCAAAGGCAGGTGTTCACAGCCCAGCCCTTCGAGGGAGCGCAGCCGAAAACGCTGCAGCAGGCGCTGGCGGGCTTCGCTTTGGGAGAAGGGAGTTTGCGATCGCAGCGTGTAGCAAAACTGGCGCGGTAAACAGGCTGGCAGCTGCTCCGAAGTCTCGCCGGGGCGCAGCATAGCACGCAGGTCCGGCGCGTTGGTCGGCACCAGAACCTCGGCAGGCTGCAGCCGCATCAGCTCCTGGGCGAGCTGATCAAGCCCGGTCGCCTGGGTGGTGAGAAATTCGCCGGTAGAGACATCGGCAT
>JACVRP010000565.1 GCA_014534385.1 Cyanobacteria bacterium Co-bin13 | reverse complement strand
TGGTAGCCCAGGGCCTCAAAGGCAGCGCCTGGAAATAGCTCATCGACCACCTTAGTATCTTGAAGGCAGAGTACATCGACCGGCTGGGACTGCAGCCAACCAACCACATGGGTCAACCTCGTCCGGATCGAGTTTACGTTCCAGGTGGCAACCTGCATACTTTTTAAACCTGCCTCGGTAAGGATACAACCCCTTAGCTTAGACTCAAATGGTTGCTGCCTCCACCGCAACCCAACTTAAGCCTGAGGTCGCCACTATGCCCACTCCGGACCGCCCCCTGGAGGGCGATGAGCTGATTAAAGAGGTCTGCCGCCGCATTAGAGCCGCTCGCAGCCTGTGGGATGCTCACAAAAATGCTGCCTGTCGTCAAGAGCGGGAGCAGGCCTTGGCGCTGTACAACACCTTGACCCCTGAGCAAAAGGACAAAGTCCCTCAGGTGTTGAGAGTTTGGCTGCGCTACCGCAGCGAAAAGTATTTTGGCCCCCATCAGACCCAGCCTGGCTCAAGCGATCGTTCCTCTAAGAGATCGAGTCAGCGCCGAAGCCAGAAAAAACATCCCTAGGCAAACACAAAACAGACACAGAACCTCAACCTGGTGCACCGCTCTCCTGCGCTTCTCTTCTTCTCTAAATAGGGCTAAGCATCAGGCAAATTTCCCTCTATTAAATTCTCTATTAAATGGCTAGATCAGAACCTCTGATCTCCATTGACGGGTCAGGCGAATACTGCGATATTTAGCGTGTCTCCTTTTATGAAGTTTTAAATAAACGGCCGACACTGTAGGCTAACCCGGTTAAAAATGCGCCATAAATCCTCTTCTATTCTGGCTGCCTTACTGCTTTCTGCTGCTCTACCTCAGGCAGTCATCCCCGCAGGTCAGGCACAGGTTCTGCTGTTGCAAGCTTCGAGTCAGTTTTCTTTGCCTGAGAGCGTTCCGGCGGGCTCTCGTCTGCGGGTGGGCAGCTCTGCCAGCATGGCTGCGCTAAGCCAGGCGCTGAAGGGCGAATTTGAGGCGGCTTACGCGGGAGCAGAGGTTGAACTGGAGCCAGGCAGCAGTGATGAAGCGATCGCATCTCTCTTAGCTGGCGATATTGACCTGGCAGCCATCGGACGGCCCCTGAGCGACGCAGAACAGGCGCAGGGACTAGTAGAGGTTCCCATCAACCGCGAAAAGATTGCCGTTATTATTGGCCCAGACAATGCGTTTTCAGGCGGGTTGACCTTTGAGCAGTTTGCCCGCATGTTTCGCGGAGAAATTACCAATTGGTCTGAGGTGGGCGGCCCGGCTGGTCCGATTCGGTTTGTCGACCGGCCTGACTTCAGCGATACCCGACAGTCCTTGAGCACCTATCAGGTGTTTGAGACGGCTCCCTTTGAGGCTGGCGCGACTGCCGTTCAAACCGAGGCAGATGATACGGCTGAGGTGATTGAGGCGCTAGGAAGGGATGGCATTGGGTTTGCGATCGCAAACCACGTTCTTGATCAAGACACCGTGCAGATCGTACCCATGCACGGCACCCTGCCTGACGATCCCCGCTATCCCTACTCCCAGCCTCGCGGCTACGTCTACCAAGGAGAGCCTAGCCCTGCTGTTGCTGCTTTTCTAGGCTATGTCACCTCACCCCCAGGCGAGGAAGCCATCGCCGCTGCCCGATTGCAGGAAGCCGCCGCCGTTGCCAGTGCCTTGGAAGGCGCTGCTGAGACTCCAGAAACGACAGCTACGTCCACCACTACACCCCCTGAGCCTGGAGACCCTGCCGCTGCCGTCGGCTCTGGTACCGGCGCAGCCTCTGGTGGAACTGGCCAAACCCAAAATCGAGGAGGGCTAGGCTGGCTCTGGATTTTGCTGCCTCTGGCCCTGTTAGGCGGGCTGCTGTGGGGCCTTACGCGCAAGCGCAGTACAGCCACACCTATAGACAATGGGGTTACGCCCATTCCTCAACCCCCTGAGCAACCCCCAATTAGCCCTGCTGTTGCCGCTGTTCCTCCGCCAGTTCCCCAACCGGAAGCTGCCCCCATCGAGCCTGAGCCAGTACCCACCAGCCCTGAGTCCACGCTTTTCACCCCAGAAGCTACCCCCGTCGAGCCTGAGCCCCTGCTAGCTGACCTAGAGCCCCCCGCAGCGGCTGATCTAGAACCCGCTCCCCCACCTTCAGTGGTGGAGTCGATCCCCATTCCCCCTGCACCCGCGCCCCTGCCCATTGAACCTGAGCCGGTAGCATCAGCGCCGCCGATCCCTGAAGCAGTGCCGCCTGAGCCTATTCAGCCCGAGCCTCTGCCCGTTGAGCCGGTCGCATCAGCGCCGCCAGACCCTGAAGCAGCGCCGCCTGCGCCTATCCAGCCCGAGCCTCGGCCGGCTGAGCCTCGCC
>JACVRP010000224.1 GCA_014534385.1 Cyanobacteria bacterium Co-bin13 | reverse complement strand
CGCCACTGAGCACGACAGTCGTAACATCGCCGCTGTTAGACAGGCGCACCCGATCCGCATTGACGACGATATTGCCCCCAGCAGCCAAAGTCGCCAGCGTCGTGATGTTGCTGGCGTCAACCAGCAGCAGATCCCGCAAATTAAGGGTAATGTTGCCGCCCTGGCCGGTGCCGCTCGTCGCCGCATTAATAATGCCGCCCTGGGTCACAAAGAGCGATCTGCCCGAAACCAGAATATCGCCGCCTTGGCCCTGGGAGCCTTCATCGGTCGAGCTAGAGATCCCGCTGAAGTCTCCATTTCGGCCCACGCCATCAATGATCACATCCTCGCCTGCTCTCAGGGTGATATCTCCGGCGTTGCCTTGGGTGGCAGTCGCTGCCAGCACTCGACCGCCCTGGCTAAAGCGGGCAGTGCCGCTGATATTGAGATTGATACCGCCCGCATCGCCTGGGCCGTTGGTCACGGTCGCAATCGCGGCATCGTTGCTGATCTGCAGCGAGCCTGCCTGAATGTTCACGTCCCCGGCATCACCGGTGCTGCTGGTCAAGGTGGTGATGATTGCGTTGTCAGTTAGCTCAACCGAACCGGCCTGAATATCGACGTTGCCCGCATCCCCTGAACTGCTAGTAATGGACTGAATCAGGGTGCCCTCGCCCCTAAGGCTGAGCTGGTCACTGGCCAGCACCCGGATGTTGCCAGCATTAATCGCGGGCGAAAACGAGGATGCGACGAGCTGAGCCCCGTCCGTCATCAGCACTCTGGGAGCCTCAAGCGTCACATTGCCAACCTGGGCATTGCTCCCTAGTTCGGGGTCAAGGATGAGGATAGTAGAGGTGATTTGGCTGATCTCTCCAGCTGGGCCTACGCCCCCCAGACGAATGGTGTCTGCCGCTTGAATGGTGACGTTACCGGAGCTGCCCTGACCAAAGGTAAAAGCGGCAATGACACTGCCCCCAAGCAGCTCTAGGGTGTGGGCTGCGATCGCAATATTGCCCGTACTGCCCAGGCCAAAATACACGTTATTCGAGAGGTCACTGGACTCTGAGATCCGCAGCCTGCCAGTGGCGTCAATCTCAATATCGCCTGCCCGGCTAGTCTCGTCCCCAACGAACAGCCCCAACCCCGCCGCAATTTCGCTGCTCCCAGCGATGTCAATGTTGCGGCCATAGAGAGCTATGTCTCCCCCCTCTCGGCCAATAACACTGAGGTCTGCCCCATTGATCAGGGCAATGTCGCCGCGCTCCGTCGCAGCTGGAAAATTGAGCTGTAGGTTGCCTCCGGTTTGCCCCAAGTCCACCCGCCCTGAGCCTGCAACCGCCCCTAGCTCAATGCGGCCGCCAAAGGCGTTTAAACCGCCGTCATCCACCAAGACCTGATCTCCCAGCAAAATCAGGCTCCGCCCGTCAAACACGCGCAGTCCCTGAGCCGGATTCAAGAGATAATCCGTGCCCGCATTGGCGCGTGAGGTGCTGACAATTGAGCCTGGAATTGCCTGGGTAAAGAGAAAGGCAGAGGGGTTAACCGTCAGCAGCGGTGAGGGCACCTCCTGATTCAGGGCACTAAACTGGCCTGCACCGCCAAATTCCAGGGTATCGGCAGTCGTGGCGACAAAGGCCCCCCCGACGTTCAGCGCAGCCCCTTCCCCAAACACAATGCCGTAGGGGTTGATCAAGAACAGGTTTGTGTCCGGCACGGTAAAGCCCGTATCGGTCGCCTGCACGGTGCCAATCAGGCCGTTAATGGCAGAGGGATCGCTGCCCGTAATGCGAGCAAAGATATTGGCCAGGGCATCAGGGGGGAGGAGAAAGTAAACCTCATCCCCGGCTCCCACATTGAAGGTCTCAAAACTGTGGAACAAGTTTTGGCCGCGCACCACGCCGCCGTTGATCAGGTAGGTTGGGGCAAAATCGTTTACGGCAGTACCCAAAGAGCCATCTGGGACCACTTCAGTTACCTGGGCTAAGGCGGGTTGGCCCAGCCCAGCACCGGTCAGCAGGCCGCTCAAGAGCGCAGCCAGCGTCACCCCCCGATGGGATACGATTTGCCAAGTCATGACCTTTCCCCTTACGTCCCTTTGCTATGCTGAGGGGCATCCCTCACAGCCAACCTCAGGGGCCAGCCTCAAGACTGTTTACAGCCGCCTCAGTTAACTCCCCTGTAGACTTGCAACCATAACAGCAGGGCCGCCCCACCCTGATCAAAACGTCATTCTCCTTAAATATCTCCAAAAAATATCTCCAAACATCTCCCTCAATATCTCTATGCTTCAGCGCTGGCCTCGCCGCACCGCCGCCGTCCTGTTTTTCAGCAGCCTCATCCTTACGCTCTGGCTGGGGCTGGGGCCGCTGCCGGGGTTTTCTCAAACTAGCAGGAGCACCGCCGTTCCAGGTCAGCTGGTGCAGGCGGGCGTAACGGCCTACCAAAGCGGTGACTACGCCGCCGCAATTCAGCACTGGCAGGCGGCTCTGGCAGCCTTTCCGGTCGGGATTGCCCTGGCCGAGCAGACCACCGTGCAGGAAAATCTGGCCCGCGCTTACCAGCAGCTCGGGCAGTCTTCAGACGCCCTAAGCTACTGGGAAAAGGCCACGGCAGCCTATAGACAGCAGGGCAACCTAACCCAGGTCAGCCGCACCTTGACCGAGCAGGCCCAGGTTTACACCAGCTTAGGACAGCACCGCCGCGCCATTGCCCTGCTCTGTCTGCCCCTATCCGAAACCGGCAGTGCAGTGGACTGCGCCGACAGCACCGCCCTCCCCCTGGCCCAGGCCGCTGCCGATCCCCTGGGTCAGGCCGCTGCCCTGGGGAGCTTGGGAGAAGCCTATCGCCTCAGCGGCGACTATGAAAAAGCGTTGACGGTGCTGCAGGCTGGGCTAGCCCTGGTAGAGGCGCAGGAGTTAGACCAGTATCAACCCCCTATGCTGAGCGGGCTAGGCAATACCTACGTGCGGCTGGCCCAGGCCAGCTATCGCCGGGCGGCTTCGTCTGAAAGCCTGGGCATCATCGAATTTGCTCAAGCTTTGCAGACCCAGGCGCAGGACCAGGAAGCTCAGGCGCTGGCCTACCTGCAGCAGGGCCTAGAAATCGCTCAACAGCGGCAGGATGTTAGGGCTGAGGTGCGATCGCACCTCAGCCTGCTGCCCCTCTACCAGCGCCAGCAGCGGGCCGAGGCTACCACTAGCCGCCAGCGACTGGGCCAGCTGATCGAGCAGCTGCCCCCCAGCCGCGAAACGGCCTATGCCGCCATTACCCTAGCCAAGTCCTACCAGCCCAGCCGCGCCCCCCTAGACTGCATTCCCTCTGCTTCCCAGGGCGAGGCCCAGCGCTGGCTAGAGCAGGCCCAGGCCATTGCCAACCGCATTGGCGATGATCGGGCAGCTTCCTTTGCCCTGGGCGAATTGGGTCATCTGAGCCAGTGCCGAGGCGACTTGCCGAGCGCCCTCACCCTCACTCAGCAGGCCCTTTGGGCGGCTGACCAGGCCCTAGTTTCGACCGACAGCACCTATCTGTGGCAGTGGCAGCTGGGGCGGATCTATCGGGCCCAGGGGCAGCGGACCCAGGCGCTAGAAGCCTACCAAAAGGCCGTAGCCACCCTGGAGGTGATTCGCAGCGACATTTTGATTGCCGATCAGGAGCTGCAGTTTGACTTTAGAGACACGGTCGCCCCTATCTACCGAGAGCTGATTGCCCTGCAGCTAGAGCCCGAGGGGGCTAAGGCAGATCTCAAACAGGCCACCTCAGTCAACCTGGATGCCGCCCTGATCACCGCCGATTCGCTCAAGCTGGCTGAGCTGCAGAGCTATTTTGGCAGCGACTGCGTTATTGCCCCGGTCAGCCAAACGCGGGTAGACCAGGTCAGCACCAGCTCCGCCACCACCGTCATCAGCTCCATCATTTTGCCGGAGCGTACTGCGCTGATTGCCCGCTTTCCCGATGGGTCGCAGCAGCTCGCCTGGGTAGACGACAGCCAGCAGCTACAGAAGACCGTCGTTGACTTTCGCATTCGGCTGCAGCGCTACCGCGATCCCGCCTTTGACCGCAGCAGCAGCGAACAGCTCTACACCTGGCTGATCCGACCTTTTGAGGCGGCCCTACAGGCCAGCGGCACCACAACGCTGGTGTTTGTGCAGGATGGCGTCTTGCGGAGTGTGCCAATGGCGGCCCTGCACGACGGCCAGCAGTACCTGATCGAGCGCTACGCCGTAGCCACTACCCCTTCCCTCACGCTGACCGACCTTCGGCCCCTGCAGGAGCAGGGTTTGCAGGCCCTGGCCCTAGGCCTGAGCCAGAGCGTCACGACCGCCGATGGCCAGTCTTTCATTCCCCTGCGCAACGTGCCCACCGAGATCAATACGGTGCTCACCCAGTTTCCGGGAAGTCAGGCGCTACTGAATGGGGAATTTAGCCGCGATCGATTGGGGCAGACCCTGGCCCAGCGACCCTTTCCGCTGCTGCATGTCGCCACCCACGGCCAGTTTGGCGGCGATCCCAAGGACACTTTCATCGTCACCGGCAAGGGCGAAAAGCTCACCTTTGGCGAGCTGGAGCGCCTGATTCGCGGCAGTTCTCCCAATGCCGAGCCGATTGAGCTGATTTCGCTCACCGCCTGCGAAACGGCAGTGGGCGACGACCGATCAACGCTAGGGCTGGCGGGGGTGGCAATCCGGGCCGGGGCTCGAAGTGCGATCGCATCCCTCTGGACCATCGACGATGCCACGACGGCTCAGCTCGTCAGCGGTTTCTATAGCGGGCTGCGCAAGCCAGAGCTCAACAAAGCCCAGGCCTTACAGGCAGCTCAAAAAGCGGTGATTGCAGCGGGCGGCGACGGAGCTCACCCCGCCTACTGGGCCCCCCTGATCGTGGTGGGTAACTGGCTTTGACGCTCACTCAACTCTAAAGACTCTGCCTCGGAACCAGGGTGATCCCTGACCCTGCCCCCCCTCCAGAGGCAGGTTAAAAACCGAGCGATCCCCAGCTCACACCCCAATTTCGCCCTTCAGACCCGCTGGCACTGTCAGGGGGATATTACCGTGAAAAATTGGCCCCTCCCTGCCGCCACACACTGCCCTCGATTCCCTTGCTTCCTGCCATCAGCGAGCAAACCAAAACGCTACTATATTAAGGATTATTGAATGCGCGCCCCTTCTTGACCGTTGCCCCATGCCTAAATCGGACGCTTCTGTACAGAAATCTGCTGGCTCTCGCAACGGCAGGGTTGCCGAAAAGAATGGTCATCATCCCCGTCAGGCAGCCGTAGATGAGGCCGTTATCCGAATTCGGGGAGCGCGGCAGCACAACCTCAAAGACATCGATCTGGAGATCCCCCGCAATCAGCTGATTGTGTTTACCGGGGTGTCGGGATCGGGCAAGTCTTCGCTAGCCTTTGACACTATTTTTGCTGAGGGGCAGCGGCGCTATGTGGAGTCGCTCAGCGCCTACGCCCGACAGTTTTTGGGCCAGGTCGATAAGCCTGACGTAGACGCCATTGAGGGCCTCAGCCCGGCCATTTCCATCGACCAAAAGTCTACCTCCCACAACCCCCGCTCGACCGTAGGCACGGTCACCGAGATCTACGACTACCTGCGGCTGCTGTTTGGTCGGGCCGGGGAGCCGCACTGTCCGGTGTGCGATCGCTCCATTTCCCCCCAGACCATCGACCAGATGATCGACCGGGTCATGTCGCTGCCCGACCGCACCCGCTTTCAAATTCTGGCCCCGGTGGTGCGCGGCAAAAAGGGCACCCACAAAAAGCTGCTCTCTAGCCTGGCAGCAGAGGGCTTTGTGCGAGTGCGGGTAGACGGCGAGCTGCGGGAACTGACCGACAACATTGAGCTAGACAAAAACTACGCCCACACCATCGAAGTGGTCGTAGACCGGTTGGTGAAAAAAGAGGGCCTGCAGGAGCGGCTGGCTGATTCCCTGGCAACCTGCCTGAAGCGGTCTGAGGGCATCGCTGTCATCGACATTCTGCCCGACGCCTCTGGGGAAACGCCTGCTATCCCCCCCGCAGACAACGTCGTCTCGCTCTCCGACCGGCTGCCGGCGGCAGCTGAGGCCGAGGGCAGCTACGGCAATCTTAAGGAGCTGGTCTTCTCAGAAAACTTCGCCTGCCCCCAACATGGGGCGGTGATGGAAGAGCTTTCGCCTCGGCTCTTCTCCTTTAACTCGCCCTATGGAGCCTGCCCCCACTGCCACGGGCTAGGCAACCTCCGCACCTTTTCCGCCGATCTGGTAGTGCCCGATCCGACGCTGCCGGTCTATGCTGCGATCGCACCCTGGTCCGAAAAGGACAATACCTACTATTTCTCCCTGCTCTACAGCGTTGGG
>JACVRP010000271.1 GCA_014534385.1 Cyanobacteria bacterium Co-bin13 | reverse complement strand
GTTGACATGATTACGCCAGAGGCTAGAACCGACTGGGATGCCTGGTTTAGGGCTCAAGGAGAAGTGCCCTACTTCACCAATGCCCAGCACGGCCAAGGCATCAATGCCCTTACCAAAGCGGCTCAGACCGCCGGGGCGGCAATGAACCAGCGCCGCCAGAACCGAGGTATGCGGCCTCGGCCGGTCAGAGCCGTGGTGATTGGCTTTCCAAATGTGGGCAAGTCGGCCCTAATTAACCGGCTGCTAAAGCGCAAGGCGGTAGCCAGCGCCCGCCGCGCTGGAGTTACCCGGCAGCTTCGGTGGGTGCGGGTTTCGGGCGATCTAGATCTGCTCGATGCACCGGGCGTCATTCCGTCGCATTTAAACGATCAGCAGGCCGCCCTTAAATTGGCCATTTGTGACGACATTGGCGAGGCTGCCTACGATACTCAACGGGTTGCGGCTGCCTTTGTTGACCTGGTGCAGGCGTTGCAGGTAGAACAGGGGCTGACGCTCTATGGTCAGGCGTTGTGCGATCGCTACAGCATTCCCCTCGAAGACCTTACGGGTGAATCCTTTCTAGCCCTGCTCGCCGAAAAAAACTTTCAGGAAGACCGCGAAAAAGCCGCTCGCCGCATTTTAGATGACTTTCGCACAGGGGCTTTGGGGGCTTTGCCGCTAGAGTGGCCCCCCACCTCAGCGGGCTCAGCGTGATTGGCGATGAAGTTTTCCCTGGTGGTCAGCGATCTGTCTGGAGGGGGGGCTGTTCGGGCGTTTTTGCTGGCCCAGGTGCTCAGGCAGCTGCAGCATGAGGTTGAGGTGATTGGCTTCCAGTTTGGCCCAGCCCTCTATGCCATTCCCCCAGAGGACATTGCCGTCCAGGCGATTCCCGGCACGACCTTCCCCACATTCTTTAGATCGGCCCTGGCCCTGCTCCAGCAGCTCAACAGCGACGTTATTTATGCTGTTAAACCCAAGCCCACCAGCTTTGGCGTAGCTTTGCTCAAGCGATTGGGCCGCCGTCGTCCTGTCATGCTGGATATGGATGACTGGGAGATGAGCTGGCACGGGGGGGATGATTGGCAGTACCGGCCCACTCCCCGTGAGCTGTATCGGCACCTGTTCAAGCAGGGGGGACAGCTGCGCCAGCCCGATCACCCGCTATACGTGCGGTGGATGGAGCGCCTGGTGCCCCGCGCCGACGCGCTGACGGTAGACACCCAGTTTTTGCAGGACCGCTTTGGCGGCGTATACCTGCCCAACGGCAAGGATACCGACCTGTTTAACCCGGAGCTTTTTGATCCAGCTCAGAGCCGAGCGCGTTACGGGCTCAGTCCTTATAAGGTGCTCATGTTTCCCGGCGCACCCAGACCCCACAAAGGGGTTGAAGACATCTTGATGGCGCTGGATACGCTGCAAAACCCCCACTACCGGCTGGTCATCATCGGCGGCAGCCCCTACGATGACTACGACGCTCGCCTGCAGCAGCAGTGGGGCCGCTGGATCATTCAGCTGCCCCGCCAGCCCATCGCTAAAATGCCCGAAATTGTGTCGGCAGCCCATGTCATCGTCATTCCCCAGCGCGATACGTTGACGGCTAAGGCTCAGTTTCCGCTCAAGCTGACCGACGGCATGGCAATGGCGAAGCCGATCTTGTCTACCTATGTAGGCGATATTCCTGAGATTCTGGCCGATACGGGCTACCTGGCAGCTCCCGGTTCACCTGAGGAACTGGCGCAGCAGATCAGCCACATTTTTGAGAATTTTGAGGTGGCTGAGCGCAAGGGGCAGATGGCGCGGCAGCGCTGCCTAAGGCTGTACAGCGTTCACACCATGGCGTCTACGCTGGAGCAGATTATTGCCAATCTGAAGCAGCGTTAATTTTAGCCAAATTTCTGTCGATACTAAGATGGATGCATCTTGATAAGTGTCTGAAGCCTTGCGGGGCCTCTGGACTGATTCTGCTCAACCTTAATAGGGCGCTTAGGGTATTGTGAGGGGGCAAAGGGGATACTTGGCTAGAAAGCTTACAGCACGGAGGGGTCCGCCCGAGATGCTCAGATTAGCCCGTTGACAGCTATTTAGCAGTGACTCAGGAGCATCGCCTATGCCCCCTCAAGTTTCTATCGTCGTGACCTGCTATAACCAGGCTCACTGCTTGGATCAGGCGGTGGCCAGCGTCTTGAACCAGTCATTTGCGGATTTAGAATGCCTGATTTTAGATGATGGTTCGACCGATAGCACCCGAGAAGTCGCCCAAGCTTGGGTAGCTGCCGACTCCAGAGTGCAGTATTTCTACAAGGAGAATGGGGGCGTTTCCTCGGCCCGCAACCTGGGGGCGCAGAAAGCTCAGGGGGAATGGGTTCAGTTTCTAGATGGAGACGACTGGATCCATGAGGACAAAATCCGCTTTCAGCTCAGCCATCTCGATGCGCTTGATCACCCGGAAGATATCGTTTTTTACTCAGATTACGAGCGGGTATTTTTGGACGAGAGCCACAGCATCATCTGGCGCGAAAGCAAGACGGTGGGGCCACTGAGCTGCGATCGCATTCTCCACCGCCTGCTCATCCCCGACTTTTTGGCCGACACGCCCTTTCCCACACTGCAGCAGTGCCTGCTGATGCACCGCTCTGTGTTTGAGAAGAAGCGGTTTGACGAGGCGCTGCGAGCCCTTCAGGATCGAGACTTTGCTATTGACCTACTGTTGTTGGGGGTGCGCTTTGTCTACACGCCCATCACAGGGGCCTACTACACCAAGCATGGGTCTAACCGCACCAATGCCTGGTCTTACATGAAAGACTATTACCTGCTGCTCTATGAGACGGTCTACCGCAAGCATCCGCAGGTTCTAAAATCCAGCCAGCGCGGCGTTGAGTACCTACTGGAAGAGGCGATTCGGGAGCGCGACACGGACCACCTCCATCGGCTGCTCAAAATTACCCAATGCCCGGTAAAGCTGTTTCAGCCTGGCATTACCTTCTATCACGCCAGGCTGATTAGGCTGTTTTTCTACATCAAACCCCTCATTCCCAATCAGCTGCTCTATCCCAAGTGCAGGGGGCCTCGCTCAGAAAGAGCCCTCCAAACAATGGCTAAGCTGCTGAGTCTGGGCAACTTATCTGAAGCTAGCTGACGGTGTGCGGGTGTTGTAGGTAACGAAACTGAGTATGTCTTCCCGAAATCTCCTGTTGAAATTTGCCCTGAGGCACCCCGGACTCGTTGTGCTCTCAGCCCTATTTGGATTTTCGGGAGCTGTCTTCAACGGGGTGAGTACGGCGCTGGTAGTGCCCGTTATTTTCGGCTTTTTGGGTCAGGAGGGCGAATTTAGGGGCATGCCCCCTATCCTGCAAAGAATCCTTTCACTGTTTGACAGCATCGCTGAAGGACATCGCTTTGCGGCCATGCTGGGCGTGATTTTGCTTGCGATCGCGCTCAAGAACCTAACGGTCTACATGGGCTCTTTGACCTCCAACCGACTGTCGCAGGCGCTGACCAACTCAATTCGCAAAGACGGCATTCAGCTGCTGCTGGATGTGGATATTGACTTCTATTCAAGCCACCGCATTGGCGATTTAATCAATACGCTGGGCACCGAAGCAGCCCGAACCTCTGAGGCGATTCGTACTGTTATTCAATTCTTTATTACAGCGGTCACAATCCTGGTTTTTGTGGGGCTGCTGCTGGCGATCTCCTGGCAGCTAACTCTGGTTTCGACTGGGCTGCTCTTTATGGTGGCGCTGGCAAATCAGTATTTTGTCAGGCTGGCCCGCCAGCAGGGAGATGCCCTATCCAGCAAATCTCGGGGGTATTCTATCGCCCTGCTAGAAATTCTTTCCGGCATTCGCCTGGTCAAAGCGACGGGCAACGAGTCAAAGGAATATGCTCACCTCAGTCGGCTGATTGAGGAGCGAGAACAGGTAGATTTGTCTGCTCAAATGACCTTTGCAGCCATTGGCCCCATCAACGAAATGGCTGGCATTTTAACGGTTTTGGCCATCGTGGTTTTGGGTCGCTTCCTGTTTATTAACGAGCTGACCACGCTCTCGACGGTTTTGCTGACCTATCTGCTGGTGCTCTCTCGCCTGCTGCCGTTTGTCAGCCAGCTCAACACGTTGAGAAGCCGCTTTGCTGGCAGCACGCCCAGCGCCCAGATTGTGTACGACTTCCTCAATCGGGCTGACAAGCCGTTTATGGCCAACGGCACCCAAACCTATACCCACTTAAATCATGAGGTTGTCTTTGATCAGGTGTCTTTTCGCTATCCAGGGCAGGCGGAGTGGGTGCTAAAAGACGTCACCCTCAGTCTCCCCAAAGGAACGACGCTAGCTCTGGTCGGTGCTTCTGGGGCGGGCAAGTCCACCCTGGCCGACCTGCTGCCCCGCTTCTATGACTGCACCGAAGGCCAAATCACGTTGGATGGGACAGACCTGCGAGCTTACGATATTAAGTCCCTGCGGCGGGCAATGGGAATTGTCAGTCAAGACACCTTCTTGTTCAACGCCTCGGTCTACGACAACATCACCTATGCCTGCCCCGATGTGACGCAGGAAGCGGTGATGAGCGCAGTGAAGCAGGCCAACGCCTACGAGTTCATCATGAATCTGCCCCAGGGGTTTGAGACGGCCATTGGCGATCGCGGCGTTATGCTCTCGGGCGGGCAGCGGCAGCGGCTGGCCATCGCCCGCGCCCTGCTGAGGGATCCGGACATTCTAATTTTGGATGAGGCCACTAGCGCTCTGGATACCGTTTCTGAGCGGCTGGTGCAGCAGGCCATTGACAATATCAGTCGCGATCGCACTACCCTGGTCATCGCCCACCGCCTTTCAACCATTCAAAAAGCGGATCAGATTGCGGTGCTAGACCGGGGCCGGGTCGTCGAAGTCGGTACCCACAGCGAGCTGCTAAAACAGGCCGGATACTATTCGCGGCTCTATGCGCTGCAGTTTAGCCAGGAGCTACTGGCTACGGACCCGGAAATAACGTCGCTACCGTCCTAACAGGCAGAACTGGTGAGGGATCTACCGTGACAAGGCACTACCTTTTCTACAGCGATCGCCTGTCGCTACAGCCAGATACCGCCCATGAGATCCACGATGTTCTCTGTGCCAACGCGGCTGCCAACTTGGGTTATTCAACGGTGCTGGCCTACCTGCAGCCGGAGCAGGGCCAGTTCAATCCTTTGGCCTGGCTGCACCCTTTTCAGCCTCAAGCCCCCGATCCAGAGTTTTTAGCTTTCTACAATGTCCAGCCTCGCCTGCAGGTGGCTCCCCTGCCGCTGCCCTGGTTTACTCACGCCTCCACCAGCAAGTGGACCAACCCCAGCACGCTCGTTTGTAAGTATTACTTTCCCTGGCATTTGCGCCGCGCCACGCAGCTTGTGCACACCCGCAACTGGAACTTTGCCAAGGCGGCTGTGCAGCGGCAAGTGCCGGCCATCTTTGAGC
>JACVRP010000456.1 GCA_014534385.1 Cyanobacteria bacterium Co-bin13 | reverse complement strand
GCTTTATCGTCACTCCCGCAGAGTTGCCCGATCAACCGACCACCCGCAGCCTAAGCCTCTCCAACAGCGGCTGGCAAATTCCCCAGAGTCGCCATGTGCTGCTCGCCGCCTGCCAAGACATCGAAGAAGCCAAGGAATATTCCAGCGACGGCGAGCACCGGGGAGCGTTTTCTTACTTTTTGATAGAGACTCTGCACAAAGCCAGCGGAGTGCTTACCTATCGAGACGTCTTTAAGAACTGTTCAACTCTGGTGCAGAGCCGGGTCACCGCCCAGGCCCCACAGCTAGAGGCCAGCGTGCCCGACGATCTCGATCAACCGTTCCTGGGGGGTGCCATTCAGCCCCGGTTGCCCCATTTCACCGTTAGCTACCACCGCGACCATGGCTGGGTAATCGATGGCGGCACCATCCACGGCATTGCTCAGCCTATGGGTGGGGAAACGACCGTGCTGGCCCTGTTCCCCTTTGACAGTAGCGCTGAGGTGCTTCAGCAGGGCAACCCGGTGGGTACGGCCACCGTCACCGCTGTCATGCCCGCCCTCAGCCGAGTAGAGGTGACGGGCGTGCCCGACCTTCAGCACAATATGACCTTCAAAGCGGTGATCAAAGCCCTGCCGCTGCCACCCATGGGGGTGCATTTAGTGGGCGATGAGGCAGGAGTAAGGCTATTGCACGATGCGATCGCCCGCGCCGGAGACAAGGCCCAGCAACCCTCCCTATACATTCGTGCGGTGGACGACCCAGCGGCGGCAGTCTTTCAAGTGTTGGTCAAAGACAATCAATACGCCATCAAGCGCCCCGCCGACGATCGCATTTTGCTAGAGCCCACCCAGGGCTACAGCACTAGCAGCGCCCTTGAAACCGTGGGCCTGCTAGAGCACCTGGCCCGCTGGACCACTACCCTAGAGTTGCAAAGCTCGCCCACCAGCCGGATTGCTCCCAATGCGGTGCAAATGGAGGTGGTGCAGCTCGACCAAACCCACAGCGCAGGTGAACTGCGCCTGACTTACAGTGCCGACCATAAGGCTCCTGGATTTCAGCTCAGGCTCAAAAACACCAGTGACCAGCGGCTCTACTGCACCGTGCTCGACCTGACCGAGCGGTTTGCCATCAGCGCCGCCTTGTTTGAAGCCGGGGGCCTGTGGCTCAACCCCGGCGAAGAAGCCTACGCCCTGGGCGGCAAGCTGGTCTATGCCTCGGTACCCAAGGAGCTGTGGGAACAGGGCGTTACCGAATTCAAAGACGTATTGAAGCTGATTGTCAGCACTTCGGCCTTTGATGGGCGACTGCTAGAGCAGTCGAAGCTGACCCTTTACCAAGGAGGAGCGCGGGCACTGCGAAACGAAACGACGCGATCGCTGCCACCGCGAGGCATGCTAAACCGTCTAATGAAACGGGTTCAGACCCGTGACCTGGGTGATGCCCCTGAGGATGAAGTCACTGAGGACTGGATGACCAGCCAGATCACCCTTACCACCGTTCACCCTAGAGATTCGGTAACCCTTTCTGCCGCTGTGCCCCAGGCCCAGCTCATGGCTGGAATTACGATTCAAAATCCGGCGAATTTTCAGGCCCAGGCGCGACTGACCACCGTCACCCAATCGACTCGCGATCTAGGCAACCACATTCTGCCGCCGCTGCTGCGCGACCAGACCCAGCCGTTTCAGTTCACGGCCAGCCGCGCCACCGACCCAGGGCTAGGCGCGTTGGAACTGCGGGACGTAAAAAATCGAGAAGCCGTCACCCCAGAGAATCCTCTCAAGGTGGTGGCCGATGTGCCGCTGGAGGACGGGGCCTATGTGCTACCTGTGGCCTACGATGGCGAGTTCTACCTGCCCCTAGGGCGCGGCATTGCCCAGGGCAACCAGACCGAGATCACCATTGACCACCTGCCAGAGCCAATCAGCGAAGGGCAGCGCAGCCTGGGCGGGGCGATTCGCATTTTCTTTCAAAAAGTGGTGACGAACAAGCTGGGGCCAGAGCTGAGCCATAAACTAGGGGTGACCTTTGACTATCCCCTGCTGGCGATCGCAGAAGTCAGCCACAGCGAGGTCAGCTACATCGTCGATCCGGTGATCGTCGCCCAACGGGTGGCCCAGGCCCAGCGCATCGCCCTTTACATCCACGGCATCATTGGCGATACCCAAAGCATGGTACCCAGCATTGAGACTGCCGTCGCTGCTTTAGAAGGAGAAGCCAAACCCCTCAAAGATTGCTACGACCTAGTGCTGGCCTTCGACTACGAAAGTCTCAACACCCCCATTGGTACTCACGCCCGAGGGCTGAAAAAGCGCCTGCGGGAAGCGGGGCTGGGGCCGAACCACGGTAGAACCCTGCACATCATCGCTCACTCTATGGGTGGCCTAGTGTCACGCTGGTTTATTGAGCAGGAGGGCGGCAACGAAGTCGTACAACACCTGATTCTGCTGGGTACTCCCAGCGCTGGCTCCCCCTGGCCCCAGGTGCAGGCGGGTCTGACGGCCATGACCGCCTTTGTCATCAACGGGCTGTCTACGGTGGCTTTCCCGTTGCGGGCACTGGGAGCGCTGCTAGAAAAGATTGAGGACATTGATGTGACCCTCGACGAAATGAATCCGGGCTCAGAGTTTCTACAAGAGCTGGCCACCAGCGATGACCCCGGCATTCCTTATACGGTGATTGCGGGCAATACCTCACTGATTACTGGCTCTCCGGACACCCTCAAGGGCAAACTGGTGGCGCGGCTGAAGTCGCTGATGAAGCTGCCCTTCTACGGCGTGCCTAACGACCTGGCGGTAACGGTAGAGAGCATCAAGGCGATTCCCCACGGACGTCGTCCAGCCCCAGTGATGGTAGAGGTAGACTGCGACCACCTGGTGTACTTTACCGACCCCGCTGGGGTGAAGACCTTGGGTAGCAGCATTCAAGTCATCCTATCCGGTGCTGTTGAGCCTAAGGTGGTTGCCTCTCAGCCAGCGTTAACGGCCTTCCCCCCAGAGCCAGTGCCAGAGGCCACGACCCTGGAGTTACAGCAGGATGGAGAGTCCCTTCGTGACGGAGCGAAGGCAAAGGGAGCACTGCTGTGGTGGGTAGTGGGTGCAATCGCCCTTATCCTAGCGGCAGTGTTTGGCCTGCGCCTGCTGAACCCAACCGAGCCCACCCCAGAAACTAGCCCCCAGTCTGAACTAGGCCTAGAGGAGCACCGCCATGGTTGAATTTAATCGCAGCATTGCCATTGTTG
>JACVRP010000223.1 GCA_014534385.1 Cyanobacteria bacterium Co-bin13 | reverse complement strand
CTAGCCTTCCCAGATACCCCAGTATCCTTAGGGCGACTGCTAACGTAAAGATTTCTATCGCAGGCGGTATCTTGCCCTAGAGGAAAAACCCCAGTGAGATAGAGCATAGCCTTTTGGCAGTTTGCCTAGACTGAAAGGCCAACACCCCATAAAGGACGGTTCCGAATGAGTGCAGGCGATGCCAGTCTGGGCGACCAGGCGATTAGTAAAGCTGTAGAAATGGGTCTCAGCAGCCAGCTTGATGAGGCTGAAGAATTAAAGGTTGATGTTCGCACCAATCCGGGTTCGCTGATGCAGGGCGAGGTCGATTCAGTCCAGATCGAAGGCAAGGGCATGGTGATGAAGCAAGAGCTTCGCACCGAAAAGCTCACGGTTCAAACCGGCAACATTGCCGTCAATCCGTTCAAGGCTGCCTTTGGCAACATCGAGCTGACCAAACCGACCGACGCCAGCACTGTCATGCTGCTGAAAGAGGATGACATTGAGCGCGCCTTCAACTCTGAGTACGTCAAGAATAAGCTGCAGAACCTAGAGATCAGTGTTGATGGGCAGCCTGTAAAGGTCAACACCCAGCGAGTTGAGTTTAAGCTGCCGGGTGAGGGCAAAGTTGCGATCGCAGCCGATGTCACCCTAGTTGAAACTGGAGAAGACAAGCACGTTGCCTTTACCGCTGTACCCAAAATGGCGCTGAGCGGTCAGCAGGTCGAACTCCAAGATGTGCAGCCCACTACAGAAGGAGATGCTTCTGAGCTGACCAATTGCCTGGTAAAAAGCGCTCAAGAGCTGCTCGATCTGCGCAACTTTGAGATACCCGGTATGGATTTGTGCCTCAACAAGGTAGACATCCGCCAAGGCGAAATGGAGCTTAAAGCCGATGCCCGCGTAACGGAGTTTCCCGGCGGCTAAGGCCAGCGAGGGTCCGGTGCGTTACTGCATATCGTGACGCACCGAACTTCCACTCCTTGGGTGAACCGGTGCGTTGCGTTCAGGCGACAACACACCCTACTGAAATCATTTCAAATCTAGCAGCCCCTCTTCCTTGAGCTTGGGGTTAAACCGCAGATCCATCTGTACGCCACGAGCTTTGAGCTTCTCTAGTACCGCTGCTTCGACTCGGCGGGCTGTCTGCTTCAAATACTTGATCTGGGCAATCTCCTCAAGCCCTGCGTATTCTGCTTTTTCCTGCTCGGTCAGCGTAAGTTTGGCATCGATCGGCTGGTTCCAAGCATCAGACGCGGCCCCATTCCCTGGGGGCACCTCACCATTCTGCTCAATCCAGCCATTGCGGATCTCCTCTAAAAGCGTCCGGCTGGGTCGCTCTACCAAGTGCACCTTGACCCAGTGGCAGCCCTCTGGCTGGCGCACCAAATGCTGCTTGAGGCTCAGGTAGACATCACGAGAATAACCGACGTACTGCAGAGTCTGCGCCGCATCGTAAATGGCGTAGATGCCTACTTTGCCCTGCCACTGCTCAGGAATCTGCCCCTCGGCGTTGAGATAAGGAACGGCTTCGAGGCTTTCTAAAGTAGGGTTTGGCAGTTGAGAAGTCATCTTTAGGCAATTAATTCGACGGGGCTAGGCTTGAAGATCTTAGCCCTCCAGGTCAAAGGCGAGAACTGCGGCGTAAAGAAACGTGTTCTCTTGTAGGATAGGCATCTTGCCTGTCCCTGATGCCGAACAGGCAGGATGCCTATCCCACAAGCGCTGTCTGAATCTATGAACTCTTTTCGAGATGTGGTCAATGTTGCGATCGCAATCGTCCTCCTCTCCTTCATCGGCCTCAGCCTGTTTCGGCTGACAGTCTTTTTTCTGCAGTCGCAACACCTGATATAGGCACTAGGTCATGACCTAGGCTACAACAAAGCCTGTTCTGGCGAATTGAAGGGCCTTTGGCGGCGGCAGTACTGCACCAGCAGCACAAAAATGAGGGTGCCAACAACATACTTCACCCCGTTAGGAATCCAGGTTTGGGGCGAGAAAAAGCCCTCGATCAGCCCAGCAATCACCAGCATGGGAATGATGCCATACAACAGCTTGGCAGCCTGCAGCCCGTAAACCTTGAGCGCATCTCGGCGGCGATACTGACCCGGCAACAAAATCGCCCGGCCCAGCAGCAGCCCTGCGCCCCCCGCAAAGAAAATAGCAGGCAGCTCCAGCGCTCCGTGGGGAAAGACGAAGGCCCACAGGTCATAGGCCAGGTTGGCTTGAGCCACCAAAGCTCCAACCGAACCAATCATCAGCCCGTTCACGACCAGCAGGTACACCGTAAAACCACCGGGGGGAGCCAGCAGCGGCACCTCCGGCATAAACATAGTGATGCCGCCGATAATGGCCTGCAGCGAAACCACAATATTGTTGATCATGATGGCGCTAGAGGCTACCGGCTCAACGCCCAAAATAGAGACAGTCCAAAGTTCTTGAGTGTCTTTGACCGTTTCGACAAACTCTGCGCCCAAAATCAGCGTCATAAAGGCCGGGTCTTGCCAGGCGTACCACCAGCCCACCAGCCCGCCCAACACAAACAGCAGCGTCGCCAGCGCAATGTAGACCCAGCTTTGCCGCACCACCTCCGGAAAGCCGTAGCGGCAGAAGTCTAGCAAGGCCTGCCATTCCTGCCGCCGCGACCCCTGATAGATTTGGCTGTAGCTGCGGCTAGTCAAGCGCTGCAGGTCTTGCAAAACGCTCTGCCCAACGTTGTGGCTCTTAGCCCGAGCTAAATCGGCTGATACTGATCGGTAGAGGCTGGCCAAATGGCGGATCTGCTCGCTGGTTAGCGATTGGATTCCTTTTTTCTCTGCCTGGTTTAAAAGCTGCTCTAGCTGCCGCCAGCTTTTCTCCCGCCGGGCCATCCACCGCTGAATATTCATAAAGTTTGCCGGAAAATCTGGGTGTCGGAGATTCTCTCTAAGATACCCTCAAGATACCTGCAATCCGCTCAGGAGAGAGGTCTATGGCTCCTTCAGACAGTCGCCCAGGTCAGCTCGGGCCTTTGAACCCCGGCAATGTCGTCAGCGCAGGCCTACGGCTGTACCGCGATCGCTTCAAAATGTATCTCAAACTTTCTGCAATTGCCTATCTGTGGCTGCTAGGGGGGGTGCTGGGCTGGGCTTTGGTCACGGTGGCCCTAGGTGGGTTGCTTGCCTTGATCGGCAATGAGGTCTTGGGGTTTTTGGGGGTAGGCATCGGGCTGTTGCTGGGGCTAGCTCCCTTTTTATACGGCATTGCCCAGTTTTTTATGCTGTCTGCAGTGATGTCTCGGCTGGCTTTTCAGCAGCTCATTGATCAGCCGGAAACAGCTTCAGTAGCGCAAAGCGGCACTAAGCCTAAGCTATGGGCTTTCTTAAAGCTGGGCCTGCTGATCCTGCTGCTCCTTACGGTTGGCTATTTTGCCCTGGGAATTGTGGCGACGATTTTGGGGCTGCTGGTCGGCTTTCTGACTGGGGGCATTCTTTCAGCGGTCTTTGGCTCTGATATTGGCGCTGCATTTGGTGTTGCGCTGGGAGGTTTGACGGTTGTGGCTGTTGTGCTGATTGGTTTAGTTTGGCTGGTTTCTCGACTTTCAATTGCCGAGGTGCCGCTGGCAATTGAGCCCGAAATAACGGCTAGCGACAGCATCTCCCGCAGCTGGAATCTAACAAAAACCTCAGTGCTGCGCATTCAGTTTGTCGTCGTGGCGGCCTTTCTAATTACGCTGCCCTTTGTTGTATTGAGTAGCTATCTGCCCCAGATCTTCATGTTTCGCTTGGGGGTCGGTTCCACTGCCTACTGGACGCTCTACGGCGTTAACTTGGTGCTCAGCTTTTTGGGCGGTATGGTGACGATGCCGCTCTGGCAGACCGTCAAAGGAGTGCTTTACTACGATCTGCGTAGCCGCCGCGAAGGACTAGATCTGCAGCTACGGCCCTCGACGGACTATTGAGCCTTTATCGCAGCGAGCGACAACAGCAGGAGCTATGGGTCTATTTAACACCATCACAATTCGCACCCCCGAAAGCGTTGAGCTGGACTTTACTCTGGCGGGAATTGGCAGCCGCGCCGTGGCTCTGCTGATTGACTATACAATCCTGGCTCTGGCCCTGCTGACGCTGCTGCTGCTGTGGCTCTTTCTGGCTTTTCAGCTAGCCGACCTAGAGACGTTTCTAAACGTGCAGACAGAAACCCTGCAGCTCTGGCTAGTTGCTCTTTTTAGCGTCAGCCTTTTTGCCCTCTACATTGGCTACTTTGTTGGCTTTGAAACTGGCTGGTACGGCCAAACTCCCGGTAAACGCTTCGCCAAAATTCGGGTTATCCGGGATGATGCTCAGCCGGAAAGGCTATTTCAAGCAACCTTGCGATCGCTGCTGCGCCCCATCGACGATATTTTGTTTATTGGGTTTTTCTGCATCTTGCTCAGCCCCCGCGAGAAACGTCTCGGTGACTGGCTTGCGGGCACGCTGGTGGTGCAGATCGACCCCAATACGGCAGGCCATGCGATCGCAGTTGAGGAGAGATCGCGTGCGATCGCAGCTGACCTGCTCAACCTGGCTGACTTCACCAAAATTCTGCCCGACGACTTTGCCACCGTGCGAGACTATCTGCAGCGCCGCCCCGGTATGACCGAAAAGGCCAGAGGCGAAGTCAGTCTGCACCTGGCCCAGCGTTTGAGAGATCAGTTAGATTTAGCCTCTCTCCCCACTGAAATGACTGCCGACACGTTTTTAGAGGCGCTGTACTGGGGATATCAGCAGCAGGCCGCCGACAGCAATGGGCAGCTTTACTAAAATTCGCCCGTATAACCCGCCAACATCCCGAAATCCTTCAAAAGGCCCTGCCAGTGCAGAACGACTGGTAAGGGTAGGTCTATTAAAAAGTTCTGGTGCACCCAAATCATTCAGCAAGACTCGCCCACCCTAGGCCAGGTGACTGTATTCAAGTCGCGCCAAAGAAACCTAGCTCCCAGCAGAGGCGGGTTTCTTTATTTGATAAGATCAAGAGCTTGCAGTTAACTGATCACCCCAGGAATCGACTAGGAGAACGCCCATGGCCCGCATGTACTATGACACTGACGCTAATCTGGACCTAGCCAACGGCAAAACCGTTGCCATTATTGGGTATGGCTCCCAGGGACATGCCCACGCCCTGAACCTAAAAGATAGCGGCGTAAACGTCATTGTGGGCCTATACGAGGGCAGCAAATCAGCCGCCAAGGCCGAGGCCGAAGGGCTAACCGTCAAGCCAGTGGCCGATGCCGCCAAGCTAGCTGACTGGATCATGATCCTGCTGCCCGATGAAGTGCAGAGAACCATCTACAAGCAAGAGATCGAGCCGAATCTGGAAGCTGGCAACGTGCTTTTCTTCGCCCACGGCTTCAACATCAACTTTGGGCAGATCGTGCCGCCTGCTGATGTAGACGTGGTGATGGTCGCCCCCAAAGGCCCCGGCCACATGGTTCGCCGCGCCTACACCGAAGGTCAAGGCGTGCCTTGCTTGTTCGCCGTGTATCAAGATGCTACAGGTCAGGCTCGCGATCGGGCCATGGCCTATGCCAAAGGCATTGGCGGCACCCGTGCTGGCATTCTCGAAACCACCTTCCGCGAAGAAACCGAAACCGACTTGTTTGGTGAGCAGGTCGTACTGTGCGGCGGCCTCAGCGAACTGATCAAGTCCGGCTTTGAAACTCTAGTAGAAGCGGGCTACCAGCCTGAACTGGCCTACTTTGAGTGCCTGCACGAAGTGAAACTGATTGTGGACCTGGTAGTTGAGGGCGGCCTCGCCAAAATGCGCGACAGCATTTCCAACACCGCTGAGTACGGCGACTACACCCGGGGTCCCCGCATTATCACCGACGAAACTCGCAAAGAGATGCGGCAGATCCTTAAAGAGATTCAGACCGGCCAGTTTGCGCGAGACTTCGTGTTGGAGAGCCAGTCTGGCAATGCAGGCTTTACCGCGATGCGTCGCCGCGAAGCTGAGCACCCCATTGAAGAAGTCGGCAAAGACCTGCGGGCTATGTTTAGCTGGCTCAGAAAAGTCTAGATCCGCTGAGACCAAATTGATGTAATTTGCGTCTGAGTCGTTTCATCGGGGTGCAGACTTCCTCATGAGCCCCGATGAAACCCCTACCAATGCATGATCTAGCCTTGCAAGCGACTGCAGCGGGTTAAAAACAGCCCCTCAAGAAGGCGCTACTGCCATGCTGCTGACATGCTCAGTTTGGGCCACGAAATCCAGTATCATTGCTGTCAGCTTTTCAGGATACCAAAGCCCCCATTCATGGCACCCCTCCTCGACTGTAGTCAGCCTGGCCTGAGGCAGGAGCGCAGCCATTTCCTGAGCCCGGTCGAGG
>JACVRP010000567.1 GCA_014534385.1 Cyanobacteria bacterium Co-bin13 | reverse complement strand
CAGCTCATCTAGCCTATTTAGCTCCAGCTGAATGTCTACCCCACCGCCAGTGGATAAGAAGACTGCCTCTCCAGCGGCATCGGCAGCGGGATCAGCGTCGCCGTTTTGCCGGTAGTGGGTGCGGGTAGGGTCTGGGCGTAACATTGGCAGATATCTCTCGCGACATGGTGGGGGACAAAGTGATCGACAGGCCCGCCAAATCGGGCAATTTCCTTAACCAGGCTGCTGCTGAGAAACCCGTACTCGGTGGAGGTGGACATGAATAGGGTTTCGATATCGTCAGACAGAGTTTTGTTGGTGTGGGCCATCTGGAGCTCTTTCTCAAAGTCCGACAGCACCCGCAGCCCTCGCAGCAAAACCTGCGCGTTGCGCCGCCTGGCGTAGGTTACGGTCAACCCGTCGTAGCAGTCAACCTCGATGTTGGGCAGATGGCGCACCGATAGCTTAATCTGCTCAATTCGCTTCTCGGTTGAGAACAGAGGCGTTTTGTTAGGATTGCTAGAAACGACCACAATCACCCGATCAAACAGCCGACTGCCTCGGGTAATAATGTCTAGATGCCCGAAGGTGATAGGGTCAAAGCTACCGGGATAAATGGCGATCAAAACAGCCTGCACCAGTCTCGCTGAAGCGATTATAGCGAACTTAGGAAGACGGCAGATGCTTTACATAGACGCGATCGCATCGGGCTGTCTCCACGCCAGAGGCTGGCTGGTAGCCTGAGGTTTCGTATAGAACTACCGCCTCTTTTAGCACAGAGGCCGTCTCAATCCAGATTTGCTTAAACCCGCGCTGGTAAATGGCCTGCTCCAGCGAATTGAGCAGAAAACGGCCCAGGCCCTGCCCACGAACCGCAGGCAAAAGGTACATCTTGCGAATTTCAACCGCCTGTTCACCCCGTTCGATGGGGTGGTACCCCGCCGTGCCGACGATCTGGCCCTGCTGCTCAACGACCCAAAACTCGCCCCCCGTCTCTAGGTAGTGGGCCTCAACCGCATAGGCATCTCGATCACTGCCTGCGGGTTCACAGGTCAGACCGTATTCTGCTAAAACCGCTGCAATCAGCTCAAATGCTTGGTCTCGGTCCTGGGGCTGCCAGTCACGCAGCCAAACTGTTTTGAAAGCCTGATGCATAGGTTAGCTGTGGATGCGGGGTTCGGGGTGCAGTGTGGCTAGCAGTTCGCTTTCAACCAGTGCCAGAGCTGACAGGCGAGCCTCTACCTCAGACCGCTCGAAATAGTGAGTTGCCAGCACCCAGTAAGCACCGTAATGGCGAGCCTCCGATGCCATCAGCCCCCGGTAAAATCGCGCTAGCTCTGGTTCGGGGCAGTGCTGCCCTAGCAGTCCCAGCCGTTCATGGCTGCGGGCCTCAATCAGGGCTGAAATCAGCAGCCCGTCCAACATACGCTCCGGCTCATGGCGGCGGATTTGAGCCTTGAGCCCAGCCCCGTAGGGCGGTGGAGTCAGCGCGCGCAGGGGAATGCCCCGCCGCTCCAGCCACTGATTGACCTGCTCAAAATGGGTTAACTCCTCCTGGGCAATAGCCGTCAGCGCCCGCACCAGCTTTTCGCTGGAGGGATAGCGGAACATGAGATTGAGGGCAACGCCAGCGGCCTTGCGCTCACAGTGGGAATGATCCAGCAAAATTGTATCGAGATCGCCCAGAGCCTGCTCTACCCAGGCTGACGTTGTGGGCGTTTCTAACAGCTTAATCGTGGGCAGAGTGGCAGTCACCGTAGAGTTCCCATGCGCATAAACAGGGCATTCAAACAGCCAAGGTCAATTGTACCGAGCCTCTCTGGAGCGTGCGACGGGTTGCTTAAGGCAGGGATAGCCCGCTGTCTTAGCTAGACTGCAGATGGCTTACCAGAGCCTGCAGCCCCAACCGGTAGCTCTCAGCGCCAAACCCGCAAATCTGCCCGACCGCAACCGGGGCAATGTAGGAGTGGTGCCGGAACGGCTCTCTTTGATGAATATTGCTGAGGTGAACCTCAACCGTGGGAACGGCAACGGCTGCTAGGGCATCGCGAATAGCGACACTCGTGTGGGTGTAGGCACCAGGGTTGATCAAAATTCCCTGAACCCGGCCCAGGGTCGTCTGGATCTGGTCAACCAGAGCCCCTTCATGATTGGACTGAAAAAACTCGATAGCTACTTCTAGCTGTCGAGCTTCTTCTGTCAGCATTTGGTTAATGGCGTCTAGGGTTTGCTGCCCATAAATCTCTGGCTCTCGTTTGCCCAAAAGATTTAGGTTGGGACCATGCAGTACCTGAATGGCTAACAAAGCTTAGAAACCTTGCTCAGGAGTTTTAACGGTAATATTCGCGGTCATCGACCGGAATAGGGAT
>JACVRP010000279.1 GCA_014534385.1 Cyanobacteria bacterium Co-bin13 | reverse complement strand
GGCCCAGGTCCAGGCCCTGTCGGTGGAGCAAAAGTGCCTCGCCTAAACCCACCCATCCACCCATCCACCCATCCAAAAACCACAAACCCCAGAGGTCACTATGCTACAAAAATCACTGCCCGCCTACGAATCCCTGCTGCGTCCCCTGCCCGTTTGGAGCCCCAAAGCCTGGTACTACAAAGCGCTCAGCCTCTCCCTAAAAACCGCTGGCAAGCTCTCCACCGGCATTCGCCTGGGCTTTCGCTACGGATTTGACTCGGGAGTCATGCTCGAGTACGTCTACCGCAATCGGCCCAGCGGCATTACGCCCGTCGGGATGCTAATTGATTGGGCCTATCTCAACTCTCAGGGCTGGCGCGGCATTCGGCAGCGATCTGAGCTGCTGAAGATTACGCTGGGAAAAGTATTACAGTCTTATCGGCAGCAGGGGCTGCCCTGCAATCTGCTAGACGTCGCCTGCGGCGGTGGCCGCTACGATCTGGAAGTCCTGCAAGGGTTTCCCCCCGGAGCAGTTCAAGCAACGCTGCGCGACTACAGGCTAGAAAACGTTGCCAAAGCCCGCCAGCTAGCGACTCAGCTTGGCGTAGCCGCCCGCATTGAGCAGGCCGATGCCTTTAATGACGGCGATTTGAACCAGGTACACCCACGCCCAACAGTCGTGGTGGTCTCGGGGCTGCATGAGATCCTGCCGAATGACGCACTCATTCACAATCACTTTCAGCAGCTCTACCGCATCATGGATACGCACAGCACGCTAATCTTCACCATCCAGCCCCGCCATCCCCAGCTAGAGCTGATCGCCCGCACCCTACCCGCCCACACCGGCCGACCCTGGGTCATGCGGCTACGCCCCTGGGAATTCACCCGCCAGTGGGCCGAAGCAGCCGGGTTCGAGAACTTTCAGGTGCAGATGGAGCCCAACGGCATTTTTGGCGTTGTGACGGCAGAGAAGCAGCCCTAAAAAACAATCTTGTGGGATGGGCATCTTGCCCGTCCTGTCCAAGGAACATCTAGAAAGGCACTCCGGTGGGATGGGCATTTCGTCCGGCCAGCCCGAGGACAGGCTAGAAGCCTATCCCACAAAAGATGACCCTGCAGAATAGACATCTTGCCTATCCGAGATAGGAGAACAAAATGCCTATCCTACGCTTTGAACAGGGTTCTGCACCCCTACCAGAAAGAGCTACAGGGTTAGCGACTGCGGATCGTTTTCGATTAGATTGGCCAGATCCTTCAGGAAGGCTGCACCATCTGCGCCGTAGATGATGCGGTGGTCGGCAGTGAGATTGACCTGCATCTGCCGCTTCACGCCCATCATGCCGTCTGCGGTAGCAACTACCGTAGGCCGAGCCGCACCGATAGCCAAAATGCCGCCCTGGCCAGGAGGCAAAATCGCGTCAAAGCGGTCTACCCCAAACATGCCCAGGTTAGAGAGGGTAAAGGTGCCCGAGTTGTACTCTTCGGGCTGCAGCTGCTTGCTGCGAGAGCGGGCCACCAGATCCTGCCAGCTGCGCGACAGGGAATAGATATCGAGCTGGTCGGCACCGCGCAGGACGGGGGTGATTAGGCCACCGTCCTCCATGGCCACAGCAACGGCGACGTTAATGCTGCCGTTGTACTGAATGCCCTGTTCGGTGTAGGCCGCATTGACGATGGGATGCTTCTTCAGGGTGACAGCGACGGCTTTAGCTAGCAAGGCTGTCATGGTGACGCCCTTGGATTTGATCTGCTTGTAGAGCGCGTCTAGGTTATCTGTCGTAATCGTGTAGCCGACGCGGAAGGTAGGCACCGCCAGGCTAGCCACCATGTTGCGCACCACTGCCTGTTGCAGGGTGTTGAGCGCCACCACCTGGCCCGGCACTGCGGGAACGGGGGCGGGAGCCGGGGCTGCCACGGCAGGCCGAGGAGCAGGCGCGGGGGCGGGCGCAGCCACTGCCGGAGCTGGGGTGGCAGCAGGCGCAGCCGGAGCCGGAGTTTTGCCAGCGGCCCGTTCGATATCTTCGGCGACAATGCGACCGTGGGGGCCCGATCCTTGCAGACCGCTAAGGTCAACCTTGAGTTCTTTGGCTAGCTTGCGGGCTCTGGGCGAGACGATGGGGCGATCGCTGCGGGCTGTAGCTGATGACCCGTTTTGACCTGTTTCAGCCGCAACGGCTGCCGCCATTGTCGCGGCAGGTTCGGCACTGTAGGCTGCAGCGGCGGCAGGTTCAGCCCCGCCAGCTGTGCCAGAGGCGGCGCGCTGTTTGGCTTCTTCGATTTCGGCTTCGGTTTCGGCTAGCAGTGCGATCGCATTGCCAACTGGGGCCACACCTCCCGCCTCTACGACAATGGCCGCTAAAATTCCTTCGTGGAAAGACTCAACGTCCATGTCTGCTTTATCAGACTCCACGATCACCACTGTCTCGCCCCTTTCGACCTTGTCTCCGGGAGATTTGACCCAGGAGACAATCTTGCCTTCTGTCATGGTTGAGCTTAGGGCGGGCATGAAAACTTCACGAATCATGAGGTGACTTCCGAGACAGCCAAAAAACGACAAAACGGCAAAGACGCCAAGGATTCATTGTATCTCCTTGGCGTCTCTGTAACGGTTGCTAAAGGACAAATTCCGGCAGAGGCCGCAGGCTAAAAAAGGGGCTAGAAGCGCTACAGCTCACCCCGGATTTCCTGAATCACGCCGTCTCGAATCAAGATCTCCACCTGAAGCTTCTGCACCAGGTTGTCGCCGACGCTGACGTTGAAGAAGCTCTCAACCTTACCCTGCTCAACTTCGTTCTCTAACTCCAGGGTTTGCACCTGCTGGAGCTGCTGCAGAGTCTGGTTTTTCTGCTGCAGCAGTTTGCTCTTGTCCTGGTTGAGGCGGGTTTGCACCTCGCTAAACTGTTGCTGCAGAGCAGCGTTGTCGGGCTGGGTTTCGGTCTGCTTCTGCAGTTCCGACATCATCCGCTGGCCCTGCATCTCAAGCTGCTGGAGCCGACTGTCGACCTGGTTAATTTGGGTCTGTAACTGCTTTTGGGCTTCCTCCTTCCAGAGGGGGGTGACAATCGCTTTGATGTTGACCACCCGCTTAAGCAGCAGTTGGGATTGCGCTACGTCCATAAGATCTTCGGCTGGGTGAGGAATTCGACAGGAGTTCAATGCTATGGTTACAGGCTCTCGGGCAGCCTGTACCAGTTGCCTGAGAGATTCGCCAAAACTTCAATGAAATGGCGTTTTTAGGCAAACATCGCGTCGATCATACCTCGATACCGCTCCGTAACGACGTTGCGGCGAACTTTTAGAGTTTGGGTCAATAGACCATTATCTATGGTGAAAGGTTCGCTAATCAGGCTAAAGGGACCGATTCGATCATCGGGGCGATAGCCAGGCCGGTCCTGCACTTCCCGGTTTAGCTCAGCGCGAAACAGTTTTTTCAACTGTTCATCTTCTAAACCAATCAGAGTAAAGCCTGCTGGGGCCGTCGTTTCTTCACCCGGCACCTCGATAAAGAGAGACTGGGTCGCAGCCCACTGCTGCAGCGCTTCCAGGTTAGGCACAATGAGGGCACCCAGGGAACGCTGGTCCTGCCCCACCAGCATAATCTGGTCAATATAGGCACTGCGAACGCAGGCATCCTCAATCGGCTGGGGTTCGATGTTCTCGCCATTGGTCAAGACGATAGTGTCTTTAGCCCTGCCGGTCAACACCAGATTGTAGTCGCGGGTAATCCAGCCCAGATCGCCCGTATCAAACCAGCCCTCAGGGCTGATGGCCTTAGCCGTAGCGTCAGGATTTTTGTAGTAGCCAGACATGATCTGCGGCCCTCGGGCCAGCACCAGCCCCTTTTCTCCCTGGGGTAGGTCTCTGCCGGTTTCAAGGTCAACAATCTTGATTTCGGTGTCGAGGATGGGTTGCCCGGCAGCGCCTCTCAGGTTGCGCCAGGGCCGCCTGGCTGAGAGCACCGGAGCCGTTTCGGTGAGACCGTAGCCCACCAGCAGCGGCACGTTAATCACCTCAAAAAATACGTCGATATGACGCGCCAGCGAGCCGCCACCGCTAATCAGCTGCTTGACCTGGCCGCCTGTGGCCTCTCTGACCTTGCTATAAACCAGCTTTTTCCCCAGCTGGTGGCCGGGCCAGTTAGCCAGAGCCACCAGCCCCGCCCCCAGCCGCTGCAGCGGGGTGAGGTTGGGTTCATCGAGCTTGAGATCCTGGTAGCGCCAGAGGTTAGTGACGTAGCGGTTGCTGATGCCAAAGAAGGTGTTGATTAGCTTCTGCTTATTTGCGGGCTGCTCTCGAAACTGCTTTTGCGCGCCCTCGTAAATCGACTCCCACAACCGGGGCACCCCGACCATATATTGGGGCTTGACCGACTTCAGGTCAGCCTTGACATGGCGAATGCTGGTATAGGTCTGGGTGCAGCCCTGGGAATAGAGATAGTACTCGACGGTGCGCTCAAAGACGTGCCAGGAGGGCAAAATGCCCAGCACCCGATCCCCCGCCTGGGGCTGCACCACGCCGCCTAGCGTGTTGACCTGCTGCAATAGGTTGGCGTGGGTGAGCATGACCCCTTTGGGCTTGCCAGTGGTGCCGGAGGTATAGATCAAGGTCGCCAGGTCTTCAGGCTTGAGGGCGACAGCTGACAAGGGCCGGTTCTCGCCCAGCCCCAGCAGCTGAGAAAAATTCACCACCTTAAGCCGATCATCGTCGGGGGGGACTTCGTCAGACAGCAGCACCACCAGGCGAATGGGCAGGCTGTCGAGCCGGTCTCGCAGCCGGTTAAACAGCTTGAGGTCTTCGACCACCAAAACGGTGCTGTCGCTGTTCTCGGCAATAAAGAGCAGCTCCTCTTTTTCTGCCGTTGCGCTGCGCACAGCATCGACTCCGCCCGCCGTCATAATGCCCTGGTCAGCAATGAACCAGCGGTGGCTATTGTCGGCAAACAGGGCCACGTGAGCATAAGGCTCCACGCCCAAAGCCTGCAGGCCGCTGGCAAAAGTTTGAATGCGATCGCACAGCTCCCGATAGGTCAGCGATGCCGTTGGGGTACCGTGCGGATCGTGCATCGCCATCGTGCCCCCAAACCGCTGCGCCGCAATCGGCCAAACCTCCGGTAATGACCGAGCCGTCTCATAACGACGCTGAACACTAACAAAGGCAAGGTCGCGATCGTGAATCGACTTGAGGACTGAAGAGCTAGGCGCGTTCATAGCACAAACTTAGGTTAATGGGGGACCTTGCGGTTATCCTACCGCAGCTTGAGATCAGCCTAGCTCTGAAGCGGCCGCCTGGAGGTGGGAGCAGGACAGATTTGGGAGTGGATGGG
>JACVRP010000509.1 GCA_014534385.1 Cyanobacteria bacterium Co-bin13 | reverse complement strand
GCCCAGCTCAGCGATCCGAATCCAGGAGTCAATGTCGTCGCAGCTAGTCATGGTCAAATCCCAGCCGCCTGAGCGGATCAGGGCCTCTCGCTGCACCGCTACCTGAATTGGGGTGCCAAAGGGCACCTGCTCCAGCAGCATTCCGTAGTGAATGGCGGCTTGAGGAATGTAAAAAACCTTGCCGGGGCCAGTGATTGGGGTGCGGCTCAGTTCTTGCCCAGCCGTATCGACCTGAGCAGCCTGGCAGGAGCAGATCACGGCCTGGGGGTGCTGTGCGATCGCACCCATTAAAGCCTCAATGCAGTGGGGAGCCAGATAATCATCGTCGTCTACCAGCTTGATCCAGTCTCCTGTGGCGGCTTCTGCGCCTGCGTTCACGGCTCCGGCGTGGTTTAAATTGCTGGCGTTGCGGCGGTAAACTACCTGATCTCCCAGGCTGCGGACATAGGCTTCAGTGCCGTCGCTAGAGGCGTTGTCTGCAACTACAACCTCACAGGAAACGGTCTGGTTCAGCGCTGACTCGACGGCCCGCTGCAGCAGCGTGAGGCGGTTGTAGGTCGTGATGACGATACTGAACTTCATGGTGCCCTCGGGTAGGTTGCACGGCTAGATTGTAGAGGTCTTGGACCCAGCAGGGAAAGTCTGGGCGCGAATACCACACTCTACAGGGCGGCCTTCCCAGCTGTCTGCCCCTGCTAGAACGGTCACAATTAAGACTGTTCCCTAGCAAGCGTGGATCTAAACTGGTGACCCTATTTGATTACGAGCATACGGCGGAAACCTGGAACGGCCAGGGCTGCACCCTCTGCGAGAGCGGCCAGTTTGCGGCTGCCCTGGAGGCGTTTGACCGTGCGATCGCACTCACCCCCACCTACTGCACCGCCTGGAATAACCGGGCCAATGCCCTAGGGGGCCTCAATCGCCATGCCGAAGCCCTGGCTGCCTACGACAAAGCAGTAGCCCTTAACCCCACTTATCATCAGGCCTGGTTTAACCGGGGCAAGCTGCTGGCTGACATGGGGGCCTATGGCAACGCGCTAGCCTCCTATGAGCGTGCGATCTCACTGCAGGCCGATCCGCTCTACCTCCATGCCCGAGAAGACATCTGGCTGACCGGCAAACTGTTCACCGACAGCCGCACAGTTTAGGGCTACAGCAGCATCGGTAGGATGGGCAAAACAAGGCGTGCCCATCCAGTTCTTGCCCCTACAGCAACGCCAACCGCTCCTGCAGAATCTCTGCCTGCTTCTGAGCTTCAGCCAACGCATCGCGAGCGCCCTGGACCACCTCTGCCGGAGCCTTATCGACAAAGCCGGCATTGCTGAGGCGGCCCGAGAGTGCCTTAATTTCCACCTCGACCTTGCCGAGATCTTTTTCGAGCTTGGCTCGCAGGGCCTCAACATCAACATAGCCCGTCAGCGGAATCAGCACTTGAACCGTCCCAACGACCCCGGCGAACAGCTGGCGCTGGGGCACCTGTGGCTGCTGCCTGCCGTTGCTAGACTCAGCTGCACCTGCGGGCGGCAGCAAGCCGTCTACCTTGTCCTCGGTTGGCTCTGGAGCCGTCAGGTTGCTGGACCCAGTCGCCCCGGCGGGGGGCAGCAAGGGGGTGGGGTCAGCGGCCTTAATCAGCTTAGGCTCAGCGGCTCCGGGTAGCGCTCGGGGCTGGCCCAAAACTTCCTGCCGCCAATGGTCAATGCTGCTCCAAACCTGCTGACGCTTCTCGGCCTTGAGCAGATAGCGGCTGGTAAACCAGAGCGTGTAGCCTACGCCCACTAGTTTGAGCAGACCGGCCAGCCCTGGAACGAGCTCAATGCTGCTCAATAGAGAATTGAGCATGAGGAACACCACCAGCAGTCCAAACAGCAGCAGCAGGCTCAGGGCCGGACGCCGGACGTCGCTAAAAAACTCGCTCAGGTAAGTTAGAGGTTCTTCTAGCAGGGGCCGCATGGTGGTCCAGAAGTCGCTAACCTCTGCAGCGACCGCCTTGACATCAACCTTAGAACCTCCGGCTGCGGCCGGAGGCGCGACTGGGGCCTCGCCCTCAAGGGTCAACGTTTCTACCTTGGCAGCGTCGCGGATGTAGGTTTCGGTCGCCAGCAAGATTCTGCGCTCTGCTGGGTTTTCCGTCTTGAGAATGGCCTCAATCCGGGCACCAGGCTTGATGCCAGCCTCTGCCCGCAAATTGCGGATCGTGCGGATGGTGCCAATCAGCAGCTCAAACTGCTCCTCTAGCGACGGGTCAATCCGATCAGCTACTACAGCCGGATAGTGCTGCACTGCGAGAAATTCATTTTCCCCAGCTTGGGTCAGGGTGTGCCAAAGCTCTTCGGTGATATGGGGCATGAAGGGGTGCAGCAGCTTCAGAATCCCTTCTAGCACAAAGGCTAGGGTTTGCTGAGCGGTCAGTTTGGAGAGACCGTCTGCCTGCAGCCGAGGCTTGACCAGTTCGATATACCAGTCACAAAAATCGCCCCAAATAAAGTCGTAGAGCTCCTTAGCGGCTTCTCCCATACCGTAGTTACCCAGATAGCCGCGCACCTTTTGCACGACCTGGTTAAACCGCGAGAGAATCCAGCGGTCGGCCAATTCCAGGTTGGCTAAATCAGGCTGGCCTAGCTGAGCTGGGGTTTTGCCCTGCAGGTTCATCATCACGAAGCGGGAGGCGTTCCACAGCTTGTTGGTGAAGTTGCGGGAGGCTTCGACAGCAGTCGATTCGTCGGTTTTGCGATCGTACTCCAGGCGAATGTCCTGGCCGGCTCCGGCGACTTCACGGATTAGGGTGTAGCGCAGGGCATCGG
>JACVRP010000142.1 GCA_014534385.1 Cyanobacteria bacterium Co-bin13 | reverse complement strand
CACCTGCCCTGCGTAAATCCCAAGCAACCTCAGGTTGAAGCTAGCTGAGCCCAGAGAAAGCTCAACTCCTAAACGTGTTTTATAACCCCCTTAAAACCGCCTGTAGACCTTAAGAAGTTGAAGCCGCAGTACTGCCTAAACTAGCTGGCAATAGAGTGCAAAGAGGCTTTACCGGAAAACGGATGCGGGCAGTACTGGCTCAACGTAGCTTCTAGATCATCAATGGCATAGGGCTTGCAGAGAAAGCCGCTAAACCCTGCCTCTATTATTTGCTGCCGCTCTAACTCGGAGGCTAGAGCCGTCAAAGCAACGACGGGCGTAGGTCGGCCTAAAGGCTGCTGCCGTAGCTGTTTGATGACCTGAAAACCGTCCATATCAGGTAAAACGATGTCTAGCAAAACCAGATGAACATCATGTTCCTGGGCTTGAGCTAAGGCATCTTTGCCACTGCCAGCACCGAGCGCGGTGTAGCCTGCCTGCTCGACGATGTAGCATGCTAGCTGAAGATTGTCAGCATCATCATCTACAACAAGTACGATAGGCGGCTCGCTCACCCTAAAAACAGAGGGATCTGAGCCGCTAGGGCTCAGTGGCTGCAAGGAAACTGTTCTATCTCTATCGGAAGAAATATCCATAATGCAGTCGAGGGACTCGGCCAGAATAAGGGCAGTTGTGACTCGAAAATCGAGGCATTTCCTCAGGTGGTGAACCCTAGATGGTGTGGGCAGCACTTAAAGAACTGGCTCTTTCCGGGCAAAAACCTCAACCTGCCAGCAGACACTGGAAGGAAGAATAAGGGCGGCAAGCCAGATGCACATAAAGACTCATATATCGGCCATAGCGCTGGGCTGAACAACTAAAAAACGGGGTGCAGCCATGCTCACCGCTTAACTCACAATACTTTATCTTATTTTTAGATTCTGTGCAGAGATTTACACTTCCCTTAATTACATGAGGTTTTGATGTAGCTTCATTTTAGATCAAGTTCTGTCTTGGGTGGGATACCGCTTTCTGGCCTGGTTGGTTTAATAAATCTCGTCGATTATCCATAAGCGAGCAGTCTCAGCCGAAGCAATAGGGTTGTAGAGAGGGTTTGAGACTGAGCAAAAGACTCGTGAAAATTGTTTTGAGCTCACGATGAACTGGATCTAGTTCACAAATTTTTACCGTATCCGCTTAAGCTGCCTAGCTCTTCAATACTGAGAAAACTGGCAAGGATTTCGGTGGTAATGAGCTAATAAACGGTGAGTTGAGCTATTACCTGATGGCCGTTTCGACCCACTTCACAGCTCGCAGGGTAATCAGCGTTAGAGTAACCCCCATCAGACCCAGCTGCCACTGACCCAAGGCAGCTGTTAGCCCAACTGCAGCAGAAACCCAAACAGCGGCAGCTGAAGTGAGGCCATGCACTCGGTCACGCTGAAAGATAGCTCCTGCCCCGACAAAACCTACCCCGGTGGCGACCCCCTGAATAACGCGGGGCAGGGCATCTGTTGAGGCTTGGGCCGTGCCGCTCTGCAGCGTGCTCAGGACAAACAGGGCCGTGCCTAAACTGACCAGCATATTGGTGCGTAACCCAGCTGATTTTTGCTCAAGCTCTCGGTCTATCCCAATCACCGAACCCAGCAGAAAGGCCAGCAGAAGCCTGTTCAAGAGTTCTGACCAGGACAGAGGATGGAGGTCGAGCATGGTAAGTCCACAACAAAGAGTGACAAATACCCCTTTAGGAAGATGCTTTGCTTAAGGGATTTTCATTAAATGAGGTTGACGTTTAATCGTCACCCTTACGGAAAAGACGCAAGGCGTCCACTACCCCGGTGGACGCTTACCTCCTTTAAAGGCCCTACGCTCTCAGCACACAATTCTCTTCAAAAAGCCTGAGTAGACGTAAGCAGTAGCAACAAACAATTCGAAAGTTACTTCTGTATTTTGATGCCTGCTTTGGCTTTCTACATCCGTTTAGAGGCATAAAGGCCGGTAGCTGTTGGGTGGAGCAGATCAGTCGGCTGACCCAATTTGCCCAAGCTATCGCCAGGTTACAGCTTAGTCTGCTTCTTTTAACAGAGTTGGTTTTGGCTCAAACCCTTTACTATGCAGGGGATTCCTGTGTCCGGTGCGGGTTCGCAGCGGTTTAGCCTCTCACTATGCTTGATTGGATTACCCGTATCGTTGAGACGTTGGGTTACTGGGGCATTTTGGCCCTGATGTTTTTGGAAAATATTTTGCCGCCCATCCCTTCAGAGGTGGTGATGCCGCTATCGGGGTTTGCAGCCAGTCAGAGTAACCTGAAATTTTGGCTGGTCGTGGCGGCGGGGGCTGTGGGTTCGGTGGCGGGCACGCTGCCCTGGTACTTTTTGGGCAAATATGTCGGCCAGGAGCGGCTGATGCGCTGGGCTGACCGTCACGGTCACTGGCTGGCGATTTCGGCTAAGGACATTGACAAAGCGACTACCTGGTTTAATCACCGGCAGGGCTATTGGGTGGTGCTGTTGGCCCGGATGGTGCCCGGCATTCGCACCTATGTTTCGATTCCGGCGGGCATTAGCCGCATGCGGCTGGTTCCCTACCTGGCCTATTCGCTGGTGGGGACCGCGATTTGGGTGAGCGGACTTGCGATCGCAGGCTACTTCTTAGGCAGCCATTACGATGTGATTGGCCACTACATTCGCCCGATCTCTACGATTGTCTTGGTGGGGCTGTTTGCCATTTCCGGCGCTTGGATTTTCCTGCGCCGACGTAAGGCGAGCCGTGGAGGGGAAAGGGGAGAGGTAAAGTGGGGGAGCGGGGGAGCGGGGGAGACGCGGAGAGGAAAAGGGGAGTAAGAGGACGCGGGGAGGGGGAGACGCGGAGAGAAGAATTTGGGCATATTACAGGTCTTTTCGCTCCCCCATTATCCCTACCTTCTCTGGGCTCCCCGCGTCTCTGCGTCCCCCACTCCCCGCATCTTCTTGCCCCCGCGTCCTCCTGCCTCTACACAAGGACTGCAGCAGCGTCAGCCAGATCGGATGAAAAGGCGTGGAGGTGGCCCTGATCCATCACGCCTTTAACTGCAAAATTGGCGTCAAACAGGACCAGGTTAGCCCGGTAGTTGGGAGCCAGCAGGCCCAGCCGGTCGTCGCAGCCGATGGCGCGAGCGGGGTTGAGGGTGGCCATGCGCAGGGCTTCTCCCAGGGAAATGCCGACGTGGCGCACACAGTTGGCTACCGCTTCGATCAGGGTCAGGGCTGAGCCGCCCAAGGTGCCTTCGGCAGAAACGCATTTGCCGTCTCGGTAAAACACTTCCTGCCCGCCGATGATGAAGGAGTCCATTTGGGTGCCGACGGGGGGCGTGGCGTCGGTGACGAGAATCAGCCGGTCTCGCAGAATTTTCTGGGCCAAGCGCACGGAAGCAAAGTGAACGTGGTGCCCATCGACAATAATGCCCGCATAGACGTTGCCCCGGCTGAAGGTGGCCCCAACCACGCCAGGCTGGCGGCCCTGCCAGGGCGACATGGCGTTGAACAGGTGGGTCACCATCTGAATACCGGCATCAAAGCCTGCCATGGCTTCTTCGTAGGTGGCGTCGGTGTGGCCCGCCGAGACGAGAATGCCTGCCGCTGCCAGCTGTTGGATCTGCTCGGGGGGCGTCTGCTCGGGAGCCAGGGTGACGAGCTTAACGACATCGGGGCCAGCCTGTGCGATCGCACTGACCATTTCGCTCTCAGGCGGTCGGACGTAGCGCCCCTCGTGGATGCCCTTGCGCTTGGGGTTGAGGTATGGCCCCTCCAGGTGCAGACCCAGAACGCTGTCTCGGTGGCTCTCGCGGTAGCGCCGCACCACTTCAAGGGCAGTCTGCATGGCCTCATCAGAGGTGGTGATCAGGGTGGGCAAAAAGCTGGTGGTGCCGCTCTTGAGGTTGGTGTGGTGCATCACGTCGAGGGTGGCGGGTGCGATCGCATCGTTAAACATCACGCCACCGCAGCCATTGAGCTGCAGATCAATAAAGCCAGGGGCAACGGCATAGCCCTGGCAGTCTAGCCTTTGAAAGTCTTGACCTAGGCGTTCTTCGGGCACCACATCTACAATTTTGCTGCCCTCTACGATCAGAGCGTGGTTTTTTAGTTCGCGGTTGCCGGTGTAGAGCAGGCAGTGGGTCAGGGCGTACATAGGGGGATGGGTGGATGGGGACGCGGAGATGGGTAAGGGTCAAATGCTCAAGGGTCAGGAAGAGATGGGGTTGAGGGAGTCTTGCCACTCCTTGAAGTAGCGGACTGTCTTCACCTTTAACTCCATTGTGGCGTCTTCATCGCAAACTATCAGGGCGTGGGGGTGGAGCTGCAGGGCCGATACGGTCCACATGTGGTTGACCCCTGCTTCGATGGCATGGGCCACCGCTAGGGCCTTGCGATAGCCTTTGACTAGCACCATCACCTCGGTGGCATCCATAATCGTCCCGACGCCGATGGTCAGGGCCATTTTGGGGACTTGGCTAATGTCGTCGTTAAAGAAGCGAGCATTGGCTAGGCAGGTGCTGTAGGTGAGCCGCTTGAGGCGAGTGCGCGACTCCAGCGAAGATCCTGGCTCATTAAAAGCAATGTGCCCATCTTCACCGACCCCGCCCACCAATAGATCAATGCCGTCAAAGCTTTTAATAGCAGCTTCGTAGGCTTCGCACTCGGCCTCTAGATCGGGCGCATTGCCGTTGAGAATATGGATCTGCTCACGGGGAATATCAATGTGGTCAAAGAAATGTTTGAACATGAAGCAGCGGTAGCTCTGGGGGTGGTTTTCCGGCAGCCCCACATACTCATCCATATTGAAGGTGACTACATGCTTGAGGCTCAGCTCCCTCTTTTGACAAAACTCAATCAGCTTGCGGTACATTCCTAGCGGCGTGCTGCCCGTTGGCAGACCCAGCACAAAAGGCTGATCGGCCGTGGGAGCAAAGTTAAGGATCTGCTGCTTTACATAGGTAGCGGCCCAGGTACCAACCTCGTTCTCGATGATGAGGCGCATGAAGATCGTTCACCGACGAATGACCTTTTGAAGTGTAGAAGAATTGCAGCGGGGCTGGGTTAAAGCGGGTTCAAGGAGGGGCAGGGGATAGGGAAGGTGGTTCCCTGCCCTGAGTGTGTTGGCTGGCTTACCTAGGCTCTACTCCCTACACTGGGCTGCTGGCAGCTGAGTCACATTGCTGCCGACCTGATTGGGTCCAGTTCGAGCGATCCAGCGGGAAGTGCCTTCAAAGGTGATCTGCACCCACTGGCGACCCAAATTTGGGGCTGCAGCCGCAGCCGTGACAACGTTTGGAGGACTGTTTGCCGCAAATACCACTTCTCCGACTGCGATTGTCCCAACCAAGGGTGCGTTAATGGTCGGTTCTGTGCGGACAGAAAGCGCTACTTCCGCCCGGTAACAAACCCTTTGCGCCGCTGGTTGGGGAGTGGTGGCTGTGGCACAGGCGGCCAAAAAAGCCGCATTGACCCACCCCACCAGATTCGCGTCGGGCCGATAGACCTGGGCTCGACCGGGGGCGACCACGCCCGTCAACGTGACCTGTGAATTGGCAGTTAAAGTGCCTACCCGATTGGCAGCAGGGCCTAAAGATGATGTTGAAAATACTTCTGTGCTGCGATTGGTCTGACGACACTGCCCAATCAGATTCACGTTCTCGCTGATGTCGGCATTGGTCTGACTCAGCAGCGGGTTTGCTTCTGAAGTTTGATTAGCTTGCCCGGTAGAGGCCAGATCAGCAGCCCTAGTCGGGTTGAGCCCTGCCGTTCCAGCAACGGCAACGGACAGTAGGGCAGCCGTCAGCCCTCTGACAGCGGAATTATAGTTAGACATAAGAATTTCCTACAGACTCTACGCACGCTGGCTAGGCTGATTCAGCCCACCTCTGTTAGATACGGGGGAGCCGGGAATTGCTCCAAAATTGGTAGCCCAACGTACATTTACACCCTATGCAGGAGCCTCTTTGCTTTCCTCATCCCTAGGGCGGAAAGGCTCCTTGCGCGCCATTTCTTTACAAAAGGGGGCTTTTTAGCCAATTTAATACCAGAAGCTGCCCACGCTTCTGGGCATGGGCAGCTAGAGTGGGCCGAAAGAATCTATACTCTTGAACCCATGCGTTTGGCGATTTCGCCAGCGTACTGTTCCGAGCTTAGGCCCACTACCAGGTGAAAGACCTGATCGTGCAGGCGCATAATGCCCTGGACGCCAGCGGCAACCAGCTCCTGGTCATTGACAACATCAGGGTTAGAAACCTCTACTCGAACGCGGGTGAGGGCCACTGAGTCCACCGTCCGGATATTGTCGGCACCGCCTAGGGCCGCGACCATGCGTTCGGCTTTTTCTGCCGCGTGGGGGTCTTGCTCCACCTTCACCGGTTCGGCATCGGCAGACATTCTTTCCTGGGGTGTAGGCACTTCGACCACGTCGGCTTCGGGGCCTGCTGTCTTGAGGTATTCGCTCATGTCTGTCTTGAGGTTTTCTGAGCGTGGCCCAAAGATGGCCTGGGCGTTGTTGCCGACCTGCAGCACGCCCGAAGCGCCGAGGGTCTTGAGTCGGGCCATGTTCACCTTGCTCATGTCATTGACGCCGACCCGCAGCCGGGTAATGCAGGCATCCAGGCTTTTAATGTTGCTGCGTCCGCCAAAGGCTAGCACCAGCTCTTTCGACATGGCAGCGGCATCCTGGGGCATGGTGCCTGCTACGTTTTCGCCGGTCACCTGCTCCTCGTCCCGGCCGGGGGTGTTGAGGTTGAGGGACTTAATGGCAAAGCGGAAGACGAAGTAGTAAAGCGCTGCAAACAGCGGGCCAAAGGCCAGAATCAGCCAGACGCGGGTGCCCAGGTTATAAAACAGGAAGAAGTCAATAAAGCCGTGGGAGAAGGTAAAGCCCATCCGCCCACCGAGGGTGACAAACAAAAAGTCGGCAAATCCGGCCAGCACCGCGTGCAGCAGGAACAGCACCGGAGCCACAAACACAAAGGAGAACTCAATCGGCTCAGTAATGCCCGTCAGAAATGAGGTCAGGGCAGCGGAAATCATGATACCGCCGACCTGCTTGCGGTTCTGGGGCTTGGCGGTGTGCCAGATTGCGATCGCAGCCGCTGGCAGACCAAACATCTTAAACCAGTAGGCTCCACCCAAGATGCCTGCTGTAGGGTCCCCGGCAAAGAAGCGGGTGATGTCGCCCGTCACTTCCCGGCCCGTAATCGGGTTAATAAAAGAGCCAATCTCAAAGAAGAAGGGCACGTTCCAGATGTGGTGCAGCCCGAAGGGAATCAGCAGCCGCTCAATAAAGCCGTAGATCGCCACCGTTACGGGGATATTCTGCCCTTCTGCTGCCGCCTGAGCAAAGTTGTTGATGGCAGCGCCAATGGGCGGCCAGATCAGGCTCATGAGCAGACCCACCAAGATGGCGGTGATACCCGTGATAATCGGCACAAACCGCTTGCCAGCGAAAAAGCCCAGGTACTGGGGCAGCTTAATTCGGTAGAACCTATTGAACAGGTAGGCGGCCACACAGCCCATAATCAAGCCGCCAAAGACCCCCGTATTAAGAGTCTCAATGCCCAAAATCGGCTCCGTCTCTAGACCCGCTGCCGCCGCCGCTGTGCCCAGCGTTGCTAGAAACACCATAAAGCCCACCGTCGCCGCCAGGGCCGAAACCCCATCGTTGGCGGTAAAGCCGATGGCAACTGCGATCGCAAACAGCAGCGGCAAAGCGCCAAAAATCGCATCGCCCGAAGCCTGCATGATGCCTGCCAGCGACTCCGGCAGCCACCAGAACTTGGCGCTTTGCAGCACACCCTCTTCGATCTGCTGCAGCTCAATTAAACGGGCACTGCCCAGGCCAAGGAGAATGCCCGCAATCGGCAGGACCGACACCGGCAGCATCAGGGCTTTGCCCATCTGCTGCAGCAGGCCGAAGGCTCTATTCCATAGGTTTTTCATAGTCGAGTTTAAGGGGGTGAAGGGGTAGTGGGTTGGTGGATGGTGAAGGGGTGGGGAAGAGGACGCGGAGAGGGGGAGACGCGGGGACGCGGGGAAGGGAAGGTGGGGGAGATGGGAGAGACAACCTCGTTCCCAGGCCCCGTCTGGGAATGCCCGCTGGAGGCTCTGCCTCCTCTTTCGGATCCGGCGGCGGAGCCTCCGCTGCTGGTGCCCAATCCTTACCTTCCGGTCTCCGCGTCCCCCTGTCCCCGCGTCTCCCTTCCGTCTAATCCTCCGCCCAGGGCACCAGCGCCCTGACCTCAGCTGCCGTGCCCATGTCCAGGGCTCTTGCAGCCAGATCGCGGCAGTCCGCTAGGCTCAGGCGGCGAACCTGTGACTTAATGCCGGGGATGCTGGCAACGCTGACGCTGAGTTCTTTAACGCCAAGGCCGACGAGGAGGGGAATGGCCTGAGGGTCGCTGCCGAGGCCGCCGCAGATGCCGACCCATTTACCGTGGCGTTCAGCGCCTTTGACGGTGT